>NZ_DBFSAP010000005.1:0-25176 GCF_048412355.1 Ellagibacter sp. | reverse complement strand
GTACAAGATGACTGCTTCGACGTGCCTTGCCCTCTTACGAAACTCGCATTTGGTGCCGCTCCGCCTGCCCGATGCTTACGCACCTCCAGTTTTGTGCCGCCTTGGATCCCCGCTCTCCCCAAACACGCCCCCCGCTCGTGCCCCTTTCATGGCCTTCTCCCCTCGGGCGCGCGAGCGCCTATACTTGCAGGCCATACAACGCTTGCACGGAAGGAGACCCCACCCATGGCCCAGGCATCCGCCGAGTCCCGCCTCGACCTCGCCCCCGGCACCGAGCTGCACGGCTTTGTCGTCGAGCGCGCGGAACAGGTCCCTGAGATTGAGGGCACCGCCTACATCATGCGACACCGCGTCTCGGGCACGCCGCTCATGTGGCTTGCCAACGACGACGAGAACATGGCCTTCTCCATCGCCTTCAAGACCCCGCCGGCCGACGACACCGGCGTCTTCCACATCCTCGAGCACTCGGTGCTTTGCGGCTCGGACAAGTTTCCCGTGAAAGAACCCTTCGTAAACCTGCTCAAAAGCTCAATGCAGACGTTCCTGAACGCCATGACCTACCCCGACAAGACGATCTACCCCGTGGCGAGTACCAATGAGCAAGATCTTTTGAACCTCATGGACGTCTACCTCGACGCCGTGCTGCACCCCGCCATCTTCCACAAGCGCGCGATCTTCGAGCAGGAAGGCTGGCATGTGGAACTCGCCGGCGAGGAGGGCTCGGGCAAGCTCGCCTACAACGGCGTGGTGTATAACGAGATGAAAGGCGCGCTCTCCGACCCCGAGTCGATTCTCTACGACGAGCTTTCGGCGGCGCTGTTCCCCGACACGGCGTACCGCTTCGAGTCGGGCGGCAAGCCCTCCGCCATCCCAACGCTTTCCTACGAGGAGTTCCTCGACACCCACCGCCGCCACTACAACCTGGCCAACGCGAAGATCGTGCTCTACGGGAACATGGATATCGAGAGGTTCCTCGCTTTCCTCGACGAGCGCTATCTCGCGCCCGATGCCGCCGAGGCAGGCGCCGATGGTGCGCCGAACCCGCTTGAGCTGCAGGCGCCCGTCATGTCGTTCGGGAACAAGACGCCCATGAAGACAGCGCCCGAGAACGCCTGCTGCGCGGTCGGCTTCGTGGTGGGAACCGCTGCGGACAGAGAGCGCATGATCGCAATGGACATCCTGCTCGACGCGATCTTCGGCTCGAACGAGGCGCCTGCGAAGCGCGCGCTGCTCGACGAGAACCTCGCCTGCGACATCGTCGCCTACATGGCCGACGCCATGCTGCAACCCTTTGCCGTCGTGCAGGCGAAAGGCCTTGAGGAAGGCGCCGCCGAGCGCCTGCGACCTGCGCTTTCTCGTGTGCTTACAGAGCTTGCGGACGGCGCGCTCGACCACGACGTGGTGGCGGCTGCTCTCTCGCATGCCGAGTTCGTGATGCGCGAGCAGAACTTCGGGATTGCCGACGGCGTGGCGCTCGCGTGCTCGTGCATGGCCGGCTGGCTCTACGACGACGATGCCGCGCTCGATTATCTGCGCTACGAGGATGCGTTCGAAAGCCTGCGCAAGAAGCTCGACGAGGGCTACTTCGAGCAACTGATTCGCGAGGTGTTCCTGGAGAACGACCACGTGGCCGACGCGGAGGTCGTGCCTGTTGACAAGGCCCCCGATGACGACGATGCCGCGGCCGCCCGCTTGGCCCAGATGGAACGCGAGCTCGACGACGAGCGGATCGCCGCGATCGAAGCCGACGTCGCCGCCCTTCGTCGTGCACAGGAGGAGCCCGACTCGCCCGAAGCGCTCGCGACCCTTCCCCGCATGCGCGCAAGCGACATCGAGCAAGCGCCCGCAGAGCCCGCTTTCCGCCTCGACGAATCGGGAGAGATTCCCGTGATCAGGCACGATGTGGCGACGCGCGGAATCGTGTACGCGTATCGCTACTACGGCCTGGAGCGCCTCACCTTCGAGGAGCTGCCCTGCGCGAAGCTTCTCGCCATGGTGCTCGGCAAGCTTGCGACGAGCAAGCACACCGCGACGGAGATCGACACGCTCACGCAGGCGAAGCTCGGAAACCTCGCCTTCTACACCGAGGTGCACGAGCGGGAAGACGACCGCAGCGCGCTTTCCCCGAAGCTGACTGTGTCGTGCTCGGCGCTCGCCGAGAACGCCGAGTGGGCGGCGACGCTGCCGAGTGAGATCATCGAAGAGACGCTTTACGACGACTTTGGCAAGATCCGCGACATCCTCGTGCAGAAGCGCGTCAGTATGGAGCAGAATTTCGCGAACGCTGGGCACACTGCAGCGATGGCGCACGTCGCGTCCTACTACCTGCCCGCCGCCGTCGTGCGCGAGCAGATCGACGGAGTGGGTTTCTATCGGTTCCTGAAGCGCACGCTCGCCACGTTCGACAATGAGAAGGAAACTCTCGCCACGAAGCTTGCCGAATTGGCACGCCGCATCTTCACCGACGACAACTGCACGATCGGCTTCACAGGCAAGGACGACGATTTTAACCGCGTGATGAGCGCGGGATTGGCCACGGGCCGCACCGGGGAGCCGGGCTGTACGGCGCGCCTCATCGTGCCCGAACCGCAGGTCCCCGCAACCGGCGAGGCATTCGTCGCGCCGACGGACGTGACCTACACCGCGCTCGGCTTCGACCGCCGCTTGCTCGGAGTCCCCTATTCGGGCGCCTGGCTTGTGGCATCGAGGGCGCTATCCTACGACTTTTTATGGAACGAGGTGCGCGTGAAGGGCGGCGCCTACGGAGCAGGGTTCTCGCCCACCCGCACGGGCAACCTGCGCTTCTACTCGTATCGCGACCCGCATGTCGACGAGACCCTCGAGCGCTTCCGCGCGGCAGGCGTGTGGCTTTCCGATTTCAGCCCGAGCGAACCGGAGATGGACGGCTACATCGTCTCGACCGTCGCGGGCCTCGACGCGCCATTGAAGCCCCGCGAGCTCGCGCGGCGCCAGGACGGCTACGTGTTCGCGCACATCGACCCGGCAGAGCGCCTGGTCACGCGTTCGCAGGTAGCAAATGCGACCATCGAAGAGGTGCGGGCGCTCGGAGACGCCGTGAGCCAGGCGGCGAGCAAGAACATCGCCTGCGTGTTCGGCAACCGCGAGATCATCGAGAGCGCGAAGGCCGACTTCACTGTGGTGGACTTGCTCGGAGAGTAGGGTTTCGCCATGCCGGGTGCGGGCCGCAAGCGCCTGCGCCCGAGGCGTGCCCAACCGCGCCCGCATGATTCGAGCCCGCATTGCGAGTCGGAAAAGTACATCAAATTGAAGAGATTCTGGCACGAAATCGCTGCACTAAATGCGAAACGCCTCCGAAAGGAGGCGTTTCAACTAATGAAGCATTTCCACTTGTGAGTTATGGATCGGGCAATGGCAAGCCGCCGCCTGAGGTGGTGCAGCTTATGAAGCCTTCACGGCATTTGATCCCGCCGAGGACGCGCCTCCCGACGTCGTATCAGTCGAGGTAGCACCCTGCGCGCTCGCACCAGCAGACGCCGCGTCGGTCGAGGTTGCGCCGTTCGTCGTCGAGTCCGATTTCGCCTTCGCGCCCGATGTCGCCCCGGCGGTGAGCTTCACCGACGAGAGGTCCATGTTGCCGCCTAGCCACTTCGACTGGATAACACTCATCACCCCGTTGGAGTTCAGAGAGCTCACGGCGTTGGCGATGGCGGTCTTCAAGTCAGAGTTGCTATCGAGCACACCGACGCAATAGCCACTCGGCTGCTGCATGAGCGCGATAATGCTCGCGTTGATGTTCGACCCGTTCGCATAGTACTTGCCGATGACCGCGTCGGCGGCAACGTATTGCACCTGTCCCGAGCTCAAAGCCGCGAACGCCTCTTTCGGGCTGGAGGTGGAGGTGAGCGACGTGTCGCCGAACTCGTTCATGACGGCCCAAGCGCTCGTGGAGGAAACCTGCGCGGCGAACTTGGCACCAGTCGTCGCAGTCGGAACAGCAGCGTTCTCCGACATGGCGAAGAGCGCGATGCCCGTGGGCAGATACGAGTCAGATTTCCAGAACGAACCATCAGTCGAGGACTTGTCGATGCCGAGCACGATGTCGACCGACCCGTCCTTGAGCGCGCCTTCGGGATCGCTGCCCGTATCGACGATGGAAAGCTTCAGGCCGAGGCTGTCCGCAATGGCAGCGGCCACGTCGACGTCGATGCCAACGATCTTGTTGCCCGACATGCCGGCGAGCGGAGCGCGGCCCGTGTTCACGCCGACGCGCAGAACGCCAGCTTCCTTAATGGTCGGCGATTGAACCTGAGGGGTCTTCGTCTCGGGCTCGTAAGTGGAATCGGTCGAGCAGCCCGTCATTGCGAACGCAAGAACCATGGCGCAACCGATCGCCACGCAAAGGATAGCTTTCCGAAAACGCTTCGTCACCGTAACCTCCGTCTGTTCCTTTTCATGCGCTTCTTTCGGCTGACCTAGTCTTTGCCCCCACACTCGCGCACTGGGTCGTGAGCTTGCACCCGTAGTACCTCTCGCCCGCGGCGGCCTTGTGCCGCACGAAAATGGGATCGGGCGGTGCGACTTACCTCTAGGACGCGCCATGCTCGCTGCGCGCAAAACGCGCAACTTACGTGGATCCTTTCGACCGCGTCTGCCTTGGACTGAGAAACGCTCGGAGCGTTTCCGCAACTACAGACCCGAAAGAAGCACGTTTCAGTGTAGCAGAACGGCAACAGCGAATAGAAGCACACACATCATTCCACATGGAAGCGGGAAACGAAGACGCTTGGGGTAATATGGGGGCAAACGAATGCATGGCAACGAGAAGGTCGTACGCCAAAGGGGGTTTCCATGCTTTTCCCACTCAGCATCATCGAACCCTGCCTCGAGAAGGCGAGCGTGCCCATCGAGGTCCCTCCCGATTGGGCCCTGCGCACGTTTTCCTATGCCAGCAGCGACACCTCGGCAATCGAAGAGGACGACGGGGAGCAGGCGCTTCTCGTCGCTTCCTTCAGTCAGGCGCTCAAGATGGCAGGCGACGGCCAAACACGCCCGGTTCTCGCGGTCACCGCAGCCGACGGCGCGAAGGACCCGGCAGTCGATAGCGAACGAGCAGCGTTTCCCCTCGTCGTCACCTCACTTTCCCCCGCCGCTGTCTGCAGCACAGTCAACCGCTACCTCGTGGGCATCCGGGAATGGGATGCCGAGATGTCGCGCCTTGTTCTCTCCAATTGCTCGACCCAGCAGCTCATTGACCTGAGCGAGAAAGTGCTAGGGAAATACATCGCCCTCTCCGATGCTCTCTATGCGCGCGTCGCCGCGACACCGCACTTCCCTCCGCTCGACGACATGAGCCGCGCGCTCATCGAGACGGGTAGCTATCCGACCTCGATGATTCCCCAAATCGAGCGCCTCGCCCAAGACCAGCGCTGGCACGCGCAAAGCAAAAGTCACCTCGACCAGGGAGGCAACGCCATCAATCCACTCCCCAACATGTCGCGGATATATCGCCTCGGGGGAAATTATGCAGCACATCTCGTTATGGTCTCTTCTGAAACAATCAAGCCTTGGCAGCAGTTCCTGTTTAACCTGCTCGCCGACCAAATCGGTACTTGCCTCGATCGATTTTGGCAAACGACCCTCCCCTCGCGAGATAAAGGGGCGGCGTTTCTTTCGTCGATACTGAACGACAACATCCATGACCCCTACGATTTCAAAGAGAAGGCTCGCCTGTTCGGCCTGCCGCTCGAGGGGGTTTTCGAGATAGCGGTAATCACGGGCGCCGAAGAGTGCGGCGGCGTCGCGCACATCGCACATCAGATTCGCACGGGACTCCAAGCGTGCCGCACCGTGATAGCCGACCAACGCATCTATGTACTGATGATTTCGGCAAAGCGAAGTTCAAAGAAGATTGCCAGCATTGAAGAAGCGCTGTTCGAGGCAATTTCCCGCCTTAAGGCGAAGATAGGGCTTTCCTCGCGTTTCGACCTGCTCGAGTACTGCCATATGGGGCGCATGGAAGCGGATGTTGCCTTGGAGTACGGCCAGAAGAACTATTCGAAGTACCTCGCGTTGCAAGCGAGCGAGCCTTACCTCGACTGCGTTTTCCGATTCAATCGCTATTTCCCCTGTTACCTGGTTGACCCCTACGCCGACACCGCCGAGTTCCTCGCGAAGTATGCCGCGTCGCCGAACCTCGTGAGCAGGCTCCGCCGCGCTGACGAGGAGAACGGAACCAACGATTTCGGCCTTTTGAAAGTCTACCTATACTTCGATTGCAGCGTGAAAAAGACGGCTGACCTCCTGAACATGCACCGCAATACCGTGGTATACCGGCTCAACAAGATCAAGACCGACTATCGAATCGATCTGGGCAACTGCGACACGCGCCTATTCCTGCACTACCTGTTCGGGGTCCTGGATTAACGAGCCCTGGATTAGCTGGACCCAGATTGCAAGGTTCCGAACGAGCGAGCCCAGTCAGCCTTTGTGCAGATGGCTGCCGTCCGGCCATCTGCAGGGATGAAGCTCACCCGTCGGGTTCTCGCGCACATTGTACATGCAGGGGATGTCGCACAGAAGGCCCGTCCAGTTACAGCGGAGCCGCTCGCGGGGAGGCAGGGTTGCACCGCAGTTGGGACACGCCCACTCATCATAGCGACCGCGCATCACGAGCCTGCCGCACGCCTTGCAGACGACTGGCTTGGGATGAGGCGGCCGGCACTTCCCGCAAAAGGGATTGCAACTCATACAGCCCATGGCAAGATTCCTTTCCCGCGACGCAAGTCGGCCCGCACACGAGGAACGGCCGACAGACGCTCTGACGGATACGGCTCGCCATCGACGACACAAGCCGGCCCGCGCGCACGAAGCGAGCAAAGCCGGCTTGCATCAGGCGAGGTCTCCGTGAAGCTAGTGCTTCTCTACAGCGAGTAAATCATCGACTTCGGGTACTTCTCGGCGTATTTCACAAGCTCTTCGAGCGGCCCGTATTCCATGACGCCCGCCTGGCAGTGATGCACGCAAGTGGGAAGGCGCCCCTCCGCCGTACGCTCAGCGCACAGGTCGCACTGGTGCGAGGGGTACGGAATGTAAGTGAACTCCCATTTGCCATCGAGCATCTGGCGCGGTCCGTCCTGCAGCACGTGCATGCCGAACTGACCCTTGGGAAGCTTATGCTCCTTCTTGCACGCCACCTCGCAGCTGTGGCAGCCGGTGCAGAACTCGTAGTTGATGAAAAGGCCGTTTGCGCTCATTTCCTGCTCCTCCTATTCCGCATCCGCGATCATCTGGGCAACGACCTGGGTAGGCGTCACCTTGCTGTTCTCTTCAGTCACCGGGTAGATCTTGCACAGCAGACAGCGATAGGGAGCGCCGTAGCCGGTTTCGCCGACCACGCACTGGGTGGTCAGATTGTTGATATTGACGTCCCAGATGCCCTGCAGGTTCGGCGCCGCTTCCTCGGTTTCGGGGAACGACCAGCCATGATCGGCGCAGATGGTTCCTTCTTTCATCGTCGGCACCAGGTGGGCGATCTGGCGGCAGCGGCCGCGCTGATTCTCAATCCACACCCATTGTCCATCTTCGATACCGTACTTCTCGGCGTCAACCGGGTTGATGTCGAAGGTCGGCTCGGGGCGGAATTCGCGCATCGTGGGCATATTGCGATGCTCAGAGTGGAAGAATTCCCAGTGGCGCTTGCCGGTGGTGAGCACGAGCGGGTACTCCTTGTAGAGTTCGGGCGCCGAAACGGGGCTCTCGGGCGGCTCCTCGAAATACGGCAGGTCATGGTAGCCGAGCGCACCCAGAAGGCAGCTTTGAAGTTCGAGCTTGCCCGTCATCGTGTTGAATCCAGGCTGTCCGTCGGGGCGAAGCTTGCCCGACTCGTAACGGCGGTAGCCCTGGAAGTTGTACTCGTACATCATGTCCTTGAGCTCGGTCCAGGTGCGCGGTGCGTTGTCCTTTGCCAGCACCCAGTTGAGCAGGGACTCGACATCGTGCCACGGCACGTTGTCGCCGTTCAAGCGCAGGGAGAGGTCAACGAGAATCTCCTCGTCAGACTTCGCTTCCTCGTATTGGGTGATCTTGGTGATCGCACGGCTCGGGGTCCACCATTCGCGGAAGGAGTCGCGCTCGCAGCTCATGGCAACAGGCAGGACGAGGTCAGCGCAGGCAGTCGCGGTCGGGGTCATCCACATATCGGCAACCACGATGAACGGGCAGTTGAGCATCGCCTTGTAAACGCGCGGAGCCTCAGCAGCCATGTTCACGATGGGATTCGTGCCTGCAAGGTACATAACCTTGATCTGATAGGGCTGCTCGGTCTCGAGCTGAAGCAGGATCTCATCGCCTACAGCGCAGGCCGCAGTGCCGTACTTGTGCATCGGGTACTTCTCGACGCCGATACGCTTCTCCTGAAGTTCGGGCGAGATGAAGTAATTGTAGCCGCAGCCGTACAGGGCGTCGACGCCATAGGGGCCGGTCGCCAGGTAGTTGCCGCCGGGCACATCGACATTGCCAGTGATGCCTTCGAGTATCATGAACGCGTGCGCCTGGCCAACGCCGTTCGGCGTCATGTCCGTCGAAAGGCCCCAGTGGAACGCCGAAGGCTTGCCGGACGCGTAGAGACGAGCGGCACCGCGGATATCCTCGGCATCGACCCAGGCGATCTCGGCAGCCCATTCGGGGGTCTTGTCCTTCATCTCATCACGCAACGCATCAAAGCCGTAGCACCAGTCCTCGACGAAATCGTGATCGTAGAGGTCCTCCTCGATGATCACGTTGATCATGGCCATCGCAACGGCAGCGTCGGTGCCGGGACGGGGCTGGATATTGTACTCGGCACGCGAGCCCATCCAAGTAACGCGCGGGTCGACGTTGATGAGCTTTGAGCCGCCTTCCTTCATGCAGTCGACAAGCCAGTGGCCGAGGAAGCCATCAGCGTTGGTCTTGACGGCGTTGCAGCCCCACTGGAGGATGACCTCGGGGAACTTGTACTCGGGATTATCGTAACGACGCGGGTCGTACTGGCCGCAGTCGACGACAGCAGGGCCGCCCATAACGCCCACGGAAGCCGAGCAGCGCGGCAGGTAGCACGAGTCGCCAGAGAGGAAGCCACAACCGAAGTTCGGACTCTTGAACGCAGAGTACTCAAGCAGAGGGATTTGCCACACGACGTTGCGGCCCGTTCCCTCAAGGGCGATGATGGCCTCGGGGCCGATCTCGTCCCAGGCAGCGCGGACATGCTCCTCGATCATGTCGTACGCCTCATCCCAGGAAATCTGCTCCCACTTGTTCTCGCCGCGCTTACCCACGCGCTTCAAGGGATGGCCCAAACGAGTCGGGTTGTTGATGGCTTCGTCGACCATGTTCAGGCAGCGCATGCACAGACGGCCGCGGCTGAACTCATCATTGGGGTCGCCCTCGATGTGGTCGACCTTACCGTCCTTGACGTAGAACAGCACGCCGCAACCTTCGTGGCAGCCAGGGCCCGTCCATTGCATGTTGCGGTAAACGTCGAACTCCCCTTCCTTCCAGTGCTTTTCCTTGCGATAGAGATTCTCGTTGAACTTCATCTTCTCGCCCTCTCTCCTCCTCGATGGAGACCCCCGTCAGGTCCCTCTCTGCCATGAAGTATAGGAAGCGCGAGAAGAGATGCGTATGTGCTCAGAGACCAATGGAAGTACGAATTTTTGTATCTACTGCACATAACCAATGTCTAGAAAAGGAAGATGGCGCGAATAGCGTGGCGAAGCTACGACGCCTTGGCTAAAAACCAGGGGGTCCTGTCAGGTTCTTGCAAGAATTTTGCGAGTTGCGGGAGCGAACGGAAGGCGGAATATGCGCACGCCCGGAGAAATACTGGCGGGAAAACCCGCAGAGTCTTAGCAGTGTTGACAGGAATCCCCGCAGATAACTGGAAAAGCGCAGTCGTCCCTGTTTCCATCGCGCCGCGTTTCGGCAAGGCTCGTGCACGTCATCTGTCAGGATCGCTCGCTACACTTCGCATCATGACAACCTTTGCGACAACCACTCTCGCCGAGACCGCGCGCCTCTACGCCGAGGCAGCGGCGCAGGCTGTCGCGGAAACGCTTTGGCCCACCCGCTGCGCCATCTGCGACGAGCCCGGCGAGCTTCTGTGCGAACGCTGCAGAAGCGAGCTTCCCTTCATCGACCTTTGGCGCGCGTGCCCCGTCTGCGGCGCTCCCTGGGGACATACGCAGTGCACCGAGTGCAATCCCGTGATGCTTGCCGCAACGGGACGCGGAGCCGTGGCATTCTCGAGCCTCGCGAGCCCCTTCGAACTCACCGAAAGCTCGCGCCGCATCGCCGTCGTCTACAAGGACGGGGGCGAGCAACGACTTGCAGGAGAGATGGCGCGTTACATGGCACGCTACCTCTCCCCCGAGATCGCGAGCGAAGTGGCAGGGGTCACGTTCGTCCCCGCCTCGCGCAAGGCCCGGGCACGCCGAGGGTTCGACCACGCGGAGCTGCTCGCGCAGGAGGTGGCGCTCGTAATCGGGCGGCCCGTCATCCCCCTGCTCTCCCCACCGAGCGCCCGCGACCAGCGTGCGCTTTCCCGCCGCGCACGCATGGGGAACATGGAGCATGCCGTATCCGCCCTACCAGGCGCGAGCGCACCGGAAAACATCCTGCTCATCGACGACGTGTGCACGACAGGCGCCACACTGTTCGCCGCGTGCGACGCGATACGGGAAGCGGGCGGGCGCAACGTGCACTGCCTCACCTTTGCCCGAGCTTGATGAGCGACAAGGGCACGCGCGTTCCCGCGACTCGGCCCCTTCGCGAACCACGCCTTCCCGCACCCGTAAAAACGGAGGGTCCCCTGAGGGACCCTCCGCTGGAAAATGCCTGATCTGCGAGAAGCCGCTGCGCGCTTACTTCTGCGCGGCGATGCCCTGCTGGGCTTCCGAGAACTCCTCGACGTCGACCGAAATGCTGTGCTTGATCGGCTTCCACTGGCACTTCTTCACAAGGGCAACGAGCGCGATGGGCACGTACGTCAGCATGAAGAACGGGAAGGTGAACATGTAGAGCACCTTCTTGCGCGTAGGCGCGTGAATGGAATCCCACTCGACGAACGTGGTGAGCACGCCGAAGAGGAACATGAACATAACGTAGTTGAACAGGCAGAAGAAAATCGACGAGATGGAGCTTGCAATCATGACGCCCGTCGACATGGCGCCCGTCGCTGCAAGCACGATGATGATCGTGTTGAAGATAACCGACACGATGGTGAGCAGCATGCCTGGTGCGATGGTCATGAGCATGTCGTAGCAGGCGAAGCGGGAACCCTTGGGGTTGGTGAAGATGCCCTTCGCAAGGCGCGCACCGTAGTGCCAAAACACCTGGTAAAAGCCCTTCGCCCAGCGGAAGCGTTGGTTCCAGGAATCGCGGAAGGTGACGGGCTGCTCGTCGTAGAGCACCGCCGTCGGAGTGTAGGCGATGCGAATGCCCTCGAGGATGCTGTTCGCGGAGAACTCGATGTCCTCGGTGAGCAGGTGCCATCTCCAGCCGTCATTCTTCTCGATAATGTCAGCGGCAATGAAGAAGCCCGTGCCCGACACCGCGCAGCTCGTGTTGAGCGCAAGGCGGGCCTGATTCAGGAACTTGGCCTCGCGCAGGAACCATACGGCATAGCCGGCGGAGATCCAGTTTGAGTCGTAGTTCTTGGAGTTGCGGTAGCTCGTGGACGCCTTCGCGCCGTTGTCGAAGGTCTTGTTCATCTCGCGGAAGTAGTTCACGTCGAGCACGTTGTCCGCGTCGAAGACGAAATACGCCTCGTAGCCGCGATCGGCGTACTGGCTACGGATGATCTTGAAGCCGTAATCGAGCGCGTAGCCCTTGCCAACCTGCTCGGTATTGAAGCGCTTGAAAACGGTTGCGCCCGCCTCGCGCGCCACGTCGGCGGTGTTGTCGGTGCAGTTGTCGGCGATGACGAACACGTCGATCAGCTCGGTCGGGTAGTTCTGCACCTTGATAGAGTGGATCAAATCGCCGATGACCGCGCTCTCGTTGCGGGCGGAGACGACGACGGCGTATCGATGGTTCTTTTTCGCGACGAGCTGCTTCGGCTTGCGAGAAAGCACGACGAGCACGTAGTACAGCTGATAGGTATAGCAAATAGTAAACGTGATGAAGACGCAGAAGTTGAAGATATCCACGAACGATATCTGCGAGAAGAATTGGTCGAGCACCAGCCCTGCCCCTTACAACTTGTGGCCGCCCGCGCACGGGCGAACTTTGGCTTCGCCGCATCTGTCCGCGGCACTTCCGTTCAAACTTTCTGGATTATAGCGGCCTTGAGCGATCTTGTGCGCCTCACGAGGGGAAGCTGTAGTCGAAACGCCCATTTCAGGCAATAAAAGGGCAGCTTGCACACCTTGGATGCACAGCATCTTCATATTAGAAAGGGGTTACTTGCGGGCGGGCGGTGCGATTTGACGCGCGGCATCGCAGACGCCGCTTGGGGGAAACGTAACCACACGATTACATTTTGCGAGAACGTGACAAGTAGCATTTTCGCACATCAGACCGAGAAAATCACGACTGAAAAATGACTATTTTATTAGGTATCATACTTTTCGAGGAGAGGAGTTTCCTACACATACAAGGGCAAAAGCCGCGCCCACACCAATAGCTGAAACGCCTCTCGAAGCGAGCGCCGGACCGATCATCTGGCGCTCGCTTTCATTTTGGCCCCGAGCAGGCCGAACTCGCAGGTTCGCCATCGATCTCGAACAAGCGAGATTCCCTCACGGCCACTGGATCCGAACGGGAATCACTGATAGAAGCGCAGCACGCCGCGGGGCACGCCGCGAGACCACATGCTGTGCACATCCACCGGCCCATACGCATCGATGATCATGTCGTTGCCCAGATAGATTGCCACATGGCCCTCCCAGGAAATCACGTCGCCACGCTGCCGCATCGACAGGGGCAGGTGGAGCACGTCACCGTAGTCCCACATATTGTTCGCGTCGTGACTATGCCAGCCGTCAGCGCCGGTCGCATAGTGGTCGTAGGGGTTGAACTCGCCCAAATCCATGCCCGTCGCGTACAGGCATTGGTACACAAGTCCGATGCAGTCGACGCCCACGCCCGGCTCCATGGAATAATTCCATCGATATGCCGTGCCGATATAGTCGTACGCGCGGTTGATGAAGGCATCGATGCAATCCTCGCGCGTCGCATCAGGAGCGATTTGCGAAGGAGTCACATAAGTAAAGTACCCGCTCGCGTAATCGGGCAGCATCACCGACCTTGAGCTGACCTGGTAGTATCCCGCAGGATTCTGATACCCTACCTTACCGGGCAGCGTCGCCATCTGGAAGGTGAGGCGCGCAGCAGCGTCTCGGCTCACAAGCTCGACGTTCGATCCGCCCGACGTGCCCGTCGTCCCGAGCGCTACCGAACCACTCGCGAACGGAACGAGGGAGAAAGTGCCGTCGCCGTTGTAGACCGCACGCCATTTTTGAGCCTGCGACCCGTTGACCTCGTGCTGCTGCACGTTCGTCCCCGCGGCCATGACGCCGTCGCATATGTCGATTGCCATCTTCGAGCCGCAATTCGTAAACGTGTAGGAGCCATCCTGGTTGTGCTCGATGTTCCAAATCTGCGCGCCCGTCCCGTTCGATATCCATGTCTGGATGTTCGCGTTGGAATTCTGGGACTCATCCCTCAAGTCGATTACCTGGTCGGTTCCAGCAAGACAAATCGTGTACAGCCCCCCGGGCAGAGGCTGCGTCTCGCGTAGTGAGAATCGCTGGGCATCCGTCCCGTTCGCCGCATAGGTTTGCACATTGGTGCCCGCGTCGGTACATCCGTCCGCAAGGTCAAGAGCGCGCCCCGTGCCGACGTTCGTGAAGACGACGAAGCCGCCGGAGAAGTCGGCGCGCCACAACTGCTCGCTCGACCCGTCCGCCGTCCGCTGCACCGCGTTACCGTTCGAATCGGCGGCAAGCTGCTTGCCAGAGCACGCCGCCTGCAGGGTATAGGTATTGACCTTCCCCGATGCGCGCTTCACGTACCATTTCTGGGCGAGCAAACCGTTGTCGTACCAGATCTGCACGTTCGCGCCGTCATCGACGGATGCATCCACGACATCGAGGTGCTTCGAGAAATCGCCCTTTGGGGAGATCGTGAAGAGACCCTCGGAAAGCAGGTCCTGTTGCTCGACGAGGACAAACGACGAAACGTCCTCCTCGGGGGATTCGACTGCCTGCAAGGGGGAGCCCATGCTCGGATCTTGCGAGGCGAGCCAGTAGCCGGTCGCAAGGTTACAGAAGCGCAGCGCACCCGACTCCGTTCGCACAGCCGACCATTGCTGACGCTTGCTTTGAGAGACAGCTGCACCGAGGGAGACATCCGAAGGGGAACTCGCGATGCCGGGCGCCGTCTCGAGCGCAAGGCCAGTCTCCGCGTAGATGATGTGGTAATAGCCGTTTTCATACGAGAACGTGAAAGTCTGGGAAAGCGAGAGGTTCGCGCTCGCAAGCCGAACATCACCTTCAGAGCGCGCCTCGATCGAGAGGGAGCTCACCGATGCGGAGCGAATGAACCAATACCCGGACAAACCCAGGTCCTCGCAGGGAGAGACGAGCGGAGCGGAGCCGTCGTCGAACACCCCGACATCGTATCCGCGCATGAAGACAGTGGCCGCACGCTCGCGCGGAAGCTCCACCGTCGGGCAGAGCTCGAAGATGCCGCCGCCCCGGTCATAGCCCGAGATCAAGCCCTTATCGACACACCATGCAAGGCCGCACGCCGCCCATTGTGGAACGCCTTCGCTATCAGAGAATCGCGAAAGCGAGGCGGTTCCATAACGAGGGTCCACGTGGTTGAAGTTCGCAATGATGGTGCAGAATTGGTCGAGGGTTACGGAGACATCGGGCTTGAAGGCGAACGAGCCATCATCTTGCGGAAAACCGTTGATCACCTTGTTCTCGACAGCCCAGTTAGCTGCAGCGGTGTACCATGTCCGGGATTCAACGTCGTCCATCCCCGTCTCGTTGTCGGCATCGCCAAGGTAGGCTGACGCAGCCTCGGGGTCGGCATAGCGCCACATCATAACAGCCATCTGCGCGCGGCTGAGGCTTTGGCCCACGCCGAACAGGGTCGTGCCCGCAATGCCCGTCATGATCTTTTTCTGCTGACAGAAGAGCACACCCGGCTCGTACCATGAGCCAGGCTCTACATCGGTAAATGTTTCGGGCGCCGAGGGTTCGGGGGCGCTTGGGGCGTCGCCGGTATCGGGAGCGCTGGAGCTGCCGCCCGGGGTAGAGTCAGGACTCGAGCCCGAAAGGTTACCCACATCCGGAGAGCTGGGGCTGCCCGCATTGTTGCCGCCACCGAAGGTATCGCTTCCACTTGGAGCGCTCAGTTCGCTTGGGGCGTCGCTTTCGCTTCCAGAAGCAGAAGAATTGTGCACCCCCGGGCCGGATACACTGCCCGCGCCCGAGGTGTCGCCCCCCTCGCTAGGCACGTTGGCAGAGCCTGCGCCCGTCTGAGCCCCTTGCTCAACAAGACGAGCATCTGACGACGCATCGGCAACGGAAGGCCCCCCCCGACCTCTCCGAAAGCCGCCACGGGGACAAGGCCCGCAACAAGCGCCGCTGAGGCAAAAATCGCCAACGCCCTGCGAGCGCAATTATCTACAAGGTTATGTCGCATGATTCCCCATTTCGCACAATGCCTCCGGATGTGCACACCAAAAGACAGGTTACCGAAAGCTCTTCGGCAACGGGATGATACCACTCGTGCAAGCCGTTGGTCAGCGGGGTCATCCTTTTGAACGGGAACGGCAGCAACTGAAATCGCTCGGCGTGCGCGCGAGATCAGTACTCCACGCCTTCGCGCGACGGGACGCCCTGCTCGAACGGGTGCTTCTCACACACCATCTCCGTCAGGTAGTCCGCGTGCGAGGCGATGTCCTCGCTCGGGTTGCGGCCGGTGAGCACCACTTCGAGCTCGCCTGCTCCCAAATCGAGCACGCGGGTCACGACCGCCTCGTCCACAAGCCCCATCGCGAGCGCATCGAGCACCTCGTCGAGCACGAGCAGCCGCGCACCCGAAGCCTCCACTTCGTCGAGGGCCGACGCAAGATTCTTATCGTGGGCCTTCCGCACCGCCGCAAGCTCCTCGTTGGTCATCTCCCAGGTGAACTTGCCTGTCGGCGCGCAGGCGAACACGGGAACGCCAAATCGACTGGAAAGCATGCGCACCTCGCCGCTGTTGCCGTCTTTCAGAAACTGCACGATAACGACACGGCCGCCGGCGGCGAGCATGCGCAGCGCAAGGCCCATCGCCGCCGTCGTCTTCCCCTTGCCGTCGCCGTAATACACGTGGATCACGGTACTTCTCCTTACGATCGTCCCATCAGCCAACTTCCCGTTTCGCCGTCCCGCCGAAGAGGAAAAAGGTGCGGCGCCTACATGATTCCCATTTCGAAGGCGCGCTTGAGTACCACGGCTACACGTTCGCGGGCGACATTCTCACCAGGTGCAAGATACTTGCCAGTGGGCCAATCATAGCCCTCGACGAGCCCCTTTTTGGCAGCCCACGCGAAGGCGTTGCGCGACCAGTCGCTCGCCATGTCGCCGTCGGCGAAGGCGGACAGGTCGCTACCCGCAGCCTCGAGCTCGCCGGGAGCTGCACACAGGCGCGCAAGAACGGTGACCAGCTGCTCGAAGGAGACTTCCCCGTCGGCGGCAAAGTCCCTCGTGCCATCCTCGAGCACGATGCCGGTGATCACGCCGTTTGCGAAGGCCCAGTTCGCAGCCGCGGTATAGTACATGCCATCGGCTGAGCCCGC
The DNA here is from genome assembly GCF_048412355.1 of Ellagibacter sp. Classification (NCBI taxonomy): domain Bacteria; kingdom Bacillati; phylum Actinomycetota; class Coriobacteriia; order Eggerthellales; family Eggerthellaceae; genus Ellagibacter; species Ellagibacter sp. The sequence continues at coordinate 8,363 of NZ_DBFSAP010000005.1, read as the reverse complement.
AATATCGATCTCGTTCTTGGCAGTCTTGGGGTCGTAGGACGCATACTCGTCGGGGCAAGCGTTGCGCCAGAGGATCGTGGCGAGCTGGCCGCGCGTGAGGGTGTCGCCAACGCCGAAAAGCGTCGTACCCGCATACCCCGTGATGAGGCCGCGCGCAGCCACGAAGGTCACGGCATCGCCGTACCAATCCGAATAATCCACATCGGAGAAGACAGGGGCGGAACCGGAGGAGCCTACTTGCACGGTGATCTCGTATCTCTGAGCGGGGACATTCGCAGCATCGTTCATAGTCGGCCAGCTCGGGTCGCCGCAAACGACCTCGATCACCGAACCATCCGAGACGGGAATTTCCGCGCCGCGCTTGTACCACGTGCCGCCAACACGTGCCTTCACCTGGAAGTTCTTGTTTGTTGCCGTTGGCGTGAGCGCAACACTCGTCGAGCCCTCGGGCAGCGTGAGCGTATACGAATGGACGTCGGCACTAAACGACGGGGACAAGATGCCCGCGCCCACCGAGAGCGAGGCCACCGTCTTATCGTTGCTTCCCCAGTCGCTGCCGAGGTCGGGCCCGCCGTCAAGCGTGTACATGAGGTCGACCTCGGAACCCGGCTCCAAAGCTCCGCTGCTCACGGTCACCGAGGAGAAACCCGTGTTCGCGAACCAATCGCCGATCGTGCCCATCCAACCGCTTCTCTTCCCGCAGTCGAACTCGCCAAGCCCCGCGACGGAAGTGATGTAACCCTTGTCGGCACCGACGACGGCAACGCCCTTCTCGTTTGCAAGGCGCACGATTGCCGACATCGCGCTGTCCGACGGATACAGGTCGACGTCCCCTTCGGCAATGGTGCCGTGGGGCGCAGGATAGCTTGCGCCCGCGGGGCGTGCAAGTGTGTCGCTGATGCTGACGTGCACCTGCCCAATCGGCGTTTCCCCTGATGGGATGTCGCCTATCGCGGCAAATGCCAAGCTGGGCACGAGTCCGCAGGCCACGACTGTGGACAGGAGCAGGGCGACAAGCTTTCTCTTCAGATTCATGCGGTCCTTCCTTTCTCTTGGATTTCCCTTTTCAACGGACGCCGGCCTCCCCCGGTCGTCACAGCTTTCGTTCTTCGCGCATAAGAGGCTCGCCGGCCACTTGAAGCGCGAGCGGCAGAAGGCACAGCACGAGAAACGCCGCAAAGACGGCCACGCCCGCAGACGACGCCTTCGGCAGCACGATGATGGGGCTGAAGAGCATTTGCGTCTGACCGAGCGCCGTCGCTGCAGCGCACACGGTGATAAGCGCCACAAGGATAACGGCAAGCGCGCGGTCGCGGTTGTCGAAGCGGTAGAGCGAGTACGCGGTACGCCCGCGCAAGGCTGCACCGCGGCTTCTCATAGAGTCCGACATCTCGATGAATCGCTCGATCGACCAGGAAACAAGGATGGAAGCTCTCCGCAGCGCGTTCGCGATTCGACGCAGGATGCTCCCCTGGCCTGGCCCCCTCCCGATGCCCGACTGTGCCACGGCGATCTTGCGCGCACGCTCGCAGACCATCGGCACCGCGCGAAGCGCCACCGCGAGCATCATCGCCGCCTTCGGGAAAACGCTCCCCAGAAGGAAGACCACCTTGTCAGCGGTGAAGACGCAAAGGGCGCACGAGAGCCACACGAGAATTGCCGCGACCTTGAAACCCACGAGGACGCCGCAGGTCAGCGACTCGATGGTAATGCTGTTGCCGATGGGGGTTCGCGCGAGGTTCGTCACGCCGAAGTGCACGTTCATCGCGAACAGCGCCGCGAAGGCGAGCGCGCACAGGGCGAGCGCGCAGCCGATGGCGACGGCGCGGGGGCCGCGAAGCCTTACGGAGAAGGCGAGCGCGCACAGGAAGGACACCGCCACAAGGCCCGGGTGCGTCCAGCATGCCGTGAACGCCACCACGGCGACGAAGAACAGCAGGTTCAGCGCGGGATGATAGGATGCGAAGTTCATGCGCCCCCTATCTCGCAAGACCATACTTCACGCGCACGCGCTCGAGCTTGCCGAGCAACGGGTTGGCGAGAATGAACAGCGTGATCGCCGTCGCCGTCGCCTGCACCGCGTTCACGGGAAGGCCGGACGCGTAGATGGCAAGAGCGCTTTCGGGCGTTATGGCGGAGACCATCGTGAAGAGCGAACACGTGTCCAGAATGGGCCCGACCACCACGACGACGAACGCCGCGCCCGCAAGCGAGAGCAGCGTCTTCACGCGGTTGCTCAAATCGCTTCGAGGGATCACCCCCCGCTCGGCGAGAAATCCCGCGACGAACCCGGCGATGCCGTAGGCGAGCATCTGCCAAGGGGTCCACGGCCCCTGACCGAAGACGAAATCGCTGACGAGCAGCGAGATCGCCCCCACGAGGAAGCCCGAGCGCGACCCCAAGGCGACGCCCGCGATCATGACGATGGCAGCGATGGGCTTGAAGTGCGGGACCCAAATGAACGCCACGCGAGCGACCACGGCAAGCGCACACATCACCGCGATGATCACGAGCTCACGGGCCTGGGGCCTGCGTGCCTCGAACGACACGAAGAACGGTACCATCGCATAGATGATGACGAGGATGCTCGTCACGTAGTAGCTGCCCGAGCCGAATGCCGTTCCTGCCCACACTGTGATCGGCGTGAGCACGACGACGACCAGCCACGACAGGACGGTTTTCCAGCGGGCTTCCTTTTCTAGCGCACCATGCATTGCCCGATCACATCCTCATCGGTAATCGCGCGCGGGAACACGTGCCGGCTCATGCGGTTCGTCGCCGTGGTGTAGAAGCTGTTCGACGAGAAGAACGTGCGCGGCGTGCTTTCGGCGGTGATCTCGCCGTCGAACATCATAGCCACCGCGTCGGCGTAGCGCGCGCAGAACTCGATGTCGTGCGACACCATGATAATCGCCACACCTTCCTGTTCGAGCTTGTCGAGCACCGAGGCGAGCTTGCGCTTGAAAAAGGCGTCGATACCCTTGGTCGGCTCGTCGAGCAGGAGAATTTTCGGCTCGACGAGCAGGACTTTCGCGAGTGCGGCACGCTGCTGCTCGCCACCCGAGAGATCGAAGGGATGCGAATCGAGCAAACTCTCGATGTCGGCCATTTCGATGGCATGCTCGATGCGGCGAACGCGCTCGGCCTCAGGCAGACGGGATGAGGCGAGCATCTCAGCCAAATCCTCGCGCACCGTCTTCTTGACGAAGAGATTTTGCGGGTCCTGGGGCAGAAGCGCAAGGCACCCATCGAAGAGACTTCCCGCCTTCCAATCTTTTAGCTTCCTGCCGAATACGCGCACCGTGCCGCGGTAGGGTTTCGAGATTCCGCAGGCCACGCGCAGCAGGGTCGACTTGCCCGCGCCGTTGCCCCCCATGATGGCGAGAATCGATCCAGGTGCGACGTCGAGCGACGCGCCGCGCAGCACGTCGGGAAGGTCGCGATCGTAGCGAAACCACACCTCTTTGAGCGAGAGGGCCGGGTGCTCCACCGCATCGAGCGGGGCGTCTGCGGGAATCGCATCCGCATGCGCCGTTCCGTCGGAAGCGAGATCCGCAAGCCAGCGCCTCCCCTCGCGCACCGTAAGCGGGGCCGCGAAGGCGTCCGCTCCATTGCGGGAATGCTCGTCGGAATTACCTTCCCCAACCGCTGCGATATTCTCGACGGCGCAATCCTCACCAGCGGAAACGGCCGTCTTTCCTTCAGCTTTGAGCTGCGCGGGCGCCTTAGCCGGGCACGTCTTCTCCAAGCCCGCCTCGCGAGCAGCTTCCACCCCGTAGAAGATGCGCAGGGGCGCAGGCAGCGCCGCCATCATGTCGTTTTCCGATGCGTGGAGCAAGCGCGCAACCTCGCGCGGGCTGCCAACCGACGCAATCGCGCCCCGGTCCATGACGACCACCTTGTCGGCGCAGGCGAACACCTCTTCCAGACGGTGCTCGGTCAATACGACGGTCAGGCCCAGCTCGAGGTTGATCTTGCGAACCGTGTTCAGGAAATCCGACGCCGCAATGGGGTCGAGCTGGCTTGTGGGTTCGTCGAGGATGAGCGCACTCGGCCGCATCGCCATGATAGACGCCAAGTTCAACAGCTGTTTTTGACCGCCCGACAGGTCGCGAACGTCCTTGTGAAACCAGCTTTCGATGCCGAAGTAGCTCGCCATCTCCGCCACGCGAAAGCGCATCGAGTCCTTGTCGCACCCCAGGCTTTCCAGGCCGAACGCCAGCTCATGCCACACCTTATCGGTCACAATTTGCGCATCGGGGTTCTGCATGACGAACCCGATCTTCGCGCTCTGGTCGCGCTGTGGGACATCTTCGAGCGGCACCCCCTCGAAGAGGATGCGGCCTGTGCGTTCACCGTGCGGCGTAAGCACGCTTTTCAGGTGGCGAAGGAGCGTGGTCTTGCCGCATCCGCTCTTTCCGCAGATGACGACATAACTTCCCTGCTCTATCTCGAGCGATACGCCGTCGAGGGCACGACGGTCCGCCCCAGGATAGGCGAACGTCAGCTGTTCGATAGCGAAATGTGCCATAAGAGCCTCTCTCCAATGGTAATGGCGGACGGCAGCGCCATGAATGCCGAATATGCAACGAGCCCGCACGCCGCGACGGGGTCGGGAACTGACCCTATCATAAGCGAGACGGGGTCAGTGGCCGCCCCAGCTCCCGCCGAGATGGAGTCGGACACCGGCGCGACAGTAAGGGAGGCGAAGTCCGCACTTGCAAACCCGCCGGCAATCGCCGCGACCGAGACCGCGACAAGCGCTGCCATGCACGCAAGGAGCACCCCATCGCGCCCGGTGAAGCGATAGCGCGCGTAGGCAGTGCGCCTCGCCTGGCCGAATCCTCGGCTGCACATGGAGTCGGCCGTCGACATGCCCCCCTCAAGCGCCCACGACGTGAGCGCCGAGAGAATAGCCGACGCTCCCCCGACGCGCGTCGAAAGCGTCCCGACCGCCGGGCTGCGCCCGATTCCCGAGCGCGCCGCCGCAAGCTCGTCGATTTTGCGGTGATACGCGGGGACAAGGCGGAGCACCATCGTGAACACGAGCGTGACCGATGGCGCCATCCGCCCGAACAGGTAGGTGAACTTGTCGCTCGTCATGACAATGTTGTAGCAGGAAAACCACAGCAGCATCCCCACAAGCAGCGCCGCCGTCTGCACGCCGAACGCGAGGGCCTCGAGCGTGTAGGGCCTGTCGAAGTAGGTGAAGAGGACGACGTCTCCCCTCGTATTGAACAGGGGGTTCAGCACAGCGACCGCGATGAAGAGCGCTACCATTCCCGCGAGCATGCGAAGGCTGCGCCTTCCTGCGAGCACCGCGTAGTAAAGCCCCGAGAACACCACGGTCACCGCGAGAAACGCCGGGTTGCGCACGAACATGCCGAGGACGATCGCGCACGCGAAGAAGGTGAAGACGAGCGCTGGGTGATACGAACCGAACGCGTCTGCGCCCCTCGTTGCGCCCGCGGGCGAGCAAGCGCCGCCAGACCTCATTGATCCGCCTCCGCTTGGTCGTCCTTGCGAGCAAGGCGCGCCCGGTAGACCCCGAGCGCGGCGAGGGCGCATGCCGCGACGACGGCGATGCCCGCCCAAAGCCACGGCGACGAGGCGTTATCACTGGCAGCGGCGGCATCGGCGGTGGAGTCTTCCCCTGGCTGGTCGCCTGGCGCGGATGCGGCATCAAGGGCGCTTGAGGTGTCGGCGTCGGGACCATCTTCGCTTGAGGCGCCATGAGGAGAAAGCGAGGAGGTCGCGATCATCTTCTCGCCGAACGGCGCCGCTGCCTGGGCCGCGAAGAGCGTCTTGCCCGATGGGGCCACGTTGCCGTCCTGCGCTCCCGCGCCGCCTGATGGCTGGCCGCTCGGCGTCGGGGCGGGATCAGGCGCGGGGTCGGGGTCGGGCGGAATATCGGGCGGAACCGCGGACGCGATGTCGCTCATGTCGAAAAGCGACGTCTTCCCCGAAAGAAGGCGTTCATAGGCAACGAGCGCGTAAAATCCCTGCTCAGTCGCCATCCCATTCACTTCGCCGTCGGCAACATGCTTGAATCCCCCGCCGGGGACCGCGAATGCGCACAGCGCATCGAGCACCGAGCCGCCCGCCTTCGCGAAACGCGCGTCGGAGGCAGGGTTGATGCCGAGCGCAGAAAGCGCAACGACGACCTGCGCGCAGCTTTCCGAGGCGGCGGAACCCGCATCGCCGTAGCCGCCGCCTTCTCCCTGCAAAGACGAGAGGACGGACAGCCCCCGCTCAACCGCGGCGGCAACGTCGGCTCTCGAGGCGCGGTACGGAGCGAGCGAGGTGAGCGCCATAGCTGTCAGGTCGACGTCGGGCACCGAGCCTGAAAGCGCCCAGCCCCCGCCCGAGATCTCGGACTCGAGGATGGCGTCAATGAGCGCGTCGCGCGTCGTCTGGCGCTTGCCATCGGGGGCGGTCGGAGCGTCATAGCCGCGCGAGTCGAGCGCAATGAGCGCCCAGATGGGGCCGTTCACGCCCTGCCAACAGATATGATCGAAGTCGCCGAGAGGCGAAAGCACATCGTATCCGACAACGCCCGTCGGGTCAAAGCCCAGCGAGGACAGGGCAAGCACAACGCGCGAGTACTCGGTGTACTTCACGCGATGAAGCACACCACCTGTATCCCTGAGCGTTCGCACCAGGTTGGAGTAGTAGGACGCAGCATAATCGGCGGGGAGGCTGCCGTTGCGCGCGAGGCCGATGACGGCCCACTCGCCGCCGATGGAGGAAACCCCGGGATCGGGAACGCTCGCCGAGAGATAGGCGACCGTCTGCGCGAGGACCTCCCTGTAGTTCGCGCCGGCGCGCGGGGCAGGAATCGAGTCGACGGGGCCGGGAGCACTCTCGACGGGGACGGAATCAGGGTCGAAAGCGGCATCGGAGCCAGAAGCAAGCGCCTCATCAGGGGCAAAGACAGGGATGGAATCCAAAGCGGCATTCTCGGCAGGGGCGAAGTCATGCTCCTCCCCTTCGACAGCAACAGAATCGAAACCCTCGACGGGCCCCGAAATCGGAGCGTTCCCCTCGATGGAAGCAGAGGCGTTCGAGTCGAAGTTGAGAGCCGACCCGTCGTTGGCGAGCGATGGTGCCGGAGAAAGGGAGCACGCAAGGGTAAGTGCCAGCACCGCCGCTAAGGCACGTTTCGCCGCCGCGCGTTCCCTTCTCGTGTTATTTCTCGTCGTCATCACTACTGCTCCACCGATGCGCCCAGGTCAGCGCCATATCCCTTGCACGTGTAGCACCACACGATGACGTCGCCATCGCGCACTTGGTACTCCGAGCAGCCGTAGTTCGGGAACCAGCCGTTCACTTTGTACATCCAGCCCGATTCGTTGCCGCAATCGAACTCGTAGAGGTTGTTGATGCCCTCCACATAATAGGAACCGTAGCCTGGGGTATAGGAATATTCGAGTTGCAGCCCCGTGGCGGAGGACGCGGCCTTCAGAACGTCGAGCACCGTGTCGCCCTGCGCGAAGCGAACTGTGGAAGCTGCCAAGATCACGCCGTTTCCAGGCACACAGGAGCTTTTGCCCGGAGCCAAATCGCCCATGTTGTCGAGGATGGTGTCGCAGCGCACCTCAATCGTGCAGGTCTGCGCGGGGATGTCGCCTTCGACTGCCGCGGCGCCTTGAGAAGGTCCTTCGGATGGGGCCTGGCTTCCTGCAGATTCCGAGCCCGAGGCCGCGCCCACCCCCGCGCCCGGCGCCGCCCCTTCGCCCGCTGCCAGGTCGAGCTCTTGCTGCACCTGCTCGGTGGCAAATTCTTCTTGAGAGTCGGGGGGTTCTTCGCCGTCAACTTGGGAAGCGGAAAGCGTCGGGGCGTTCGGCTCGGAGAGCTCGGTCGAATCCGAATCGCGCAAGCTCGTCACCGCCATCGCACCGGCGAACACGACCACGGCGCAGAGTGCGACCATAATCGCGTTCAGCACGCGCTTTTTAGTTTTCGTCTCGGCCATAGTCTTTCTCCTTACGTTCAATGCCCCATTGGCGAGGCGGCAACATCGTATCCGCGGGAAACTCCGCTGCGCTCAGCAGATCCCACGGAAACCGTCTTGCCCCCGGTTCACCAGGATGGCTCCTTCAGGCCTGACGGCATCTCACGTCGGCACGATGCGCGGGCTGGGGTGCCGCCAGATCACCGGCGGCACCAAGTTTTCAATTTACTTCAGAATACCCTTATCGAAGGCACGCATGAGCACGGTCGCCGCGCGCTCGCGGGCTGCGTTCTCGCCGGGGGCGAGGCGCTTGCCGGCAGGCTCGTCGTAGCCCTCGATAAGCCCCTTGTCGGCGGCCCACTTGAGGTAGGGGGCGGACCACTCGCTCGCGTCGGCGCCGTCGACGAAG
>NZ_DBFSAP010000004.1:0-113230 GCF_048412355.1 Ellagibacter sp. | reverse complement strand
CTCAACCGAACGCCCCGATTTGCCGCAGACCGGGCCATATCGACCTGGGAAAACACAGGACGGGCGCTCACGCGCCCGTCCTGCTAACTGCGAAAACTCTATTTATGCCGCAAGTGTCCGGCTAGAGATGAAAATCAACCGACACTCCTTATCGAGCAATCGATCCCTGAGGATAAACGACCATCAGAACGAGAAGAGACACGATGAAAATGATCGCGAAGATGATTGTGATGCGATCAAGGTTCTTCTCAACGATGCTCGTGCCCGTCTGCGTGGAGTACACCGAGCTGGCGATCATGTCGGAGATGCCGGTGCCCTTGCCAGAATGCAGCAAGATGAAGATGATCAAGCCAATGCCGGAGATGACCAGCAGAATCAGCATGAGGATGAGCAATGGATTCAAAACGTTACTCTTTTCGTTACTCGGTTACTACCTGTTGCGCATCGCACGCAACCATACGCAAGTTATAGATTATACGGGAAACGACATAACGAGACAAGGGCTTCCTCCGTCAAATCCTGACCGAGGGAGCCCCCTACACGAATCGTCCGCAAAATCCGTCAACAAATCAGGCAAGCAGGCTCTTTCCCGTCATCTCAGGGGGAACGTCTACACCCATTGCCGCTAGCATCGTCGGGGCGATATCGCAAAGCGCACCCTCCTCGCCCGAAAGGCGAAGCCCGCGCCCCGAGAAGTCAGCCAACGCGAAGGGAACCGGCGCGGTGGTGTGCGCAGTATGGGGAGAACCGTCCTCGGCGAGCATCTTGTCAGCATTGCCGTGGTCGGCGGTGACGAACGCCACACCTCCCGCGCGCTTCACCGCGGAGAGCACCTGCTCAACGCCAGCGTCGACCGCCTCGACGGCAGCAACCGCCGCAGGAATGACGCCCGTGTGCCCCACCATGTCGCAGTTCGCGAAGTTCACGATGTACACATCAGCCTCGCCCTCATCGATCGCCTGCGCCAAGTCGCGCGCGACCTCAGGCTCGCTCATCTCAGGCTGCAGGTCGTAGGTAGCCACCTTCGGGCTCACCACAAGCTGGCGCTCCTCCCCCGACTTGGGTTCCTCGCGGCCGCCGTTCAAAAAGAACGTGACATGCGCGTACTTCTCGGTCTCCGCGATATGGTATTGGCGAAGGCCCCGCGCCGCGAGCACGTCGGCTAAGACGTTGTCAGGGAACTCCTTCGGGAACGCCACTGGAGCAGGGATATCGGGGTCGTATTCGGTCAGGCAAACGAAGTTCACCTGCGGGAACACAGGCCGCTCGAACCCATCGAACGCGGGGTCGACGAACGCTCGCGTCAGCTCTCGCGCACGATCGGGCCTGAAATTGAAGAAGATGACGCCGTCTCCGTCGCGGACTTCACGTGAATCGAGCGCGCGCGGAACCACGAACTCGTCGGTGACGCCTTCCGCATACGAATCCGCCACCACGTCGCACGCCCCGCAGTCGACAGAAGGCGTCGCACGCACGATTGCCTCCCACGCTTTCTGCACGCGGTCCCAGCGCTTGTCGCGGTCCATCGCGTAATAACGCCCGGAAACCGACGCGATACGAACCTTGCTCTCCCAGCCCTTCGAGACGATGAGCTGCTCGAGCTCGGCAACATAGCCCTCGCCGCTCGAAGGCGGCACGTCGCGCCCGTCGAGGAAGCAGTGGACGCGGATATCCTCAAGCCCGTGCGAGACCGCATGTTCGAGAATCGCGAAGAGATGCTCGTTGCTCGAATGCACGCCGCCATCGGAGAGCAGCCCCATGACGTGCAGCGCACGGCCCGGCGCCCGAGACGCATCGAGGCATGCGTTGATGACCTCGTTCTCGTCGATGGATCCCGTTCGGCACGCACGGTTGATGCGCGTAAGCTCCTGATGGACGACGCGGCCGGCGCCGATGTTCAAGTGCCCGACCTCGGAGTTTCCCATCTGGCCTTCGGGCAGGCCGACCGCCTCGCCCGACGCCTGAAGGCGCGTGCACTCGCCCGCAAACAGCTTATCGAGAAACGGCGTATGCGCAAGCGAGATGGCGTTGCCGGGACCTGCGGGCGCAAGCCCGAAGCCGTCCATGATAACGAGGCATACGGGAAGCGCGAGGCCTTCGCGCGCAGACGAATCGAGAACGCTCATTACTGCATGACCGCCTTCACGAGCTGGATGAAGGAGTCGCACTTGAGGCTCGCGCCGCCGATAAGCCCGCCGTCGATGTCGGGCTCGGCAACAAGCGCATCGACGTTGCCGGGGTTCATCGAGCCGCCGTAGAGGATGCGCATAGCCTGTGCCGTTTCCTCGCCAAAGAGAACGGCGAGCTGCGCACGGATTGCCGCACACACCTCTTCTGCCTGCTCGGGAGTCGCGGTACGGCCGGTGCCGATGGCCCAAATGGGCTCGTAGGCGACGACGCACTTCGCGGCGTCTTCGGCATCAACGCCCGCAAACGCAGCCTTCACCTGAGCACAGACGTACTCGTTCGTCGTGCCCTCGTCGCGCACGGCGAGCGACTCGCCCACGCATATGATCGGCTTCAATCGCCCGCCCAAAAGCGCGCGCACCTTCTTGCTCACGTCCTCGTTCGTCTCGCCGAAAAGCCCGCGGCGCTCAGAATGACCGACGATGCAATAGTCGCAGCCGCACTCGCGAATCATGGGAACGGAAACCTCGCCGGTAAACGCGCCGGCTTCCTCCCAGTACACGTTCTGCGCGCCGACGAAGATCTTCGTCTTATCGAACTCGAGCACCGTCTTCACCGGCTTCAAGTCGACAAACGGCGGGCAGATGACGACGTCGACCTTGTCCTCCCAGTCCTTCCACCAGTTGTTGGAAATCTCCTGGGTGAGCACGACCGCCTCACCGATAGCATTGTTCATCTTCCAGTTGCCGGCCATCATGGGTTTTCTTGCCATGGCTTGTCCTTTCCGCGAAAAAGAACGGGGAGACGAAAGCGCGCCGCGCACGCCTTGCCGCCCCCCCCTCTTTGCATACCGCCAGTTTAACGCAGCGCCTCGACACCGGGAAGCGCTTCTCCCTGCACGAGTTCCATACTTGCGCCGCCGCCGGTCGAGATGAAGGTCATCTGGTCGGCGAGGTCGAACTTGTTGACCGCAGCGACCGAGTCGCCGCCACCAATGACCGTGTCGGCCTCCTTGTTCGCGGCCACCGCGAGCGCCACTGCCTTCGTGCCAGCCGCGAACGCGTCCATCTCGAACACGCCCATGGGGCCGTTCCAGAACACCGTCTGCGCGTCAGCGATGGCATCAGCATAGAGCTTGGCTGTCTCGGGTCCGACGTCGAGGCCCATCATATCGGCGGGGATGGCATCGACCGAGCAGGTGAGCGTGTTCGCATCTTCGGCGAACTTGTCGGCGCACACGACGTCGACGGGAAGGAGCAGCTTGCAGCCGCGAGCGGCCGCCTTCTCCATCATCTCGCCGGCGCGGACAACCCACTCGTCTTCCTTAAGAGAGGTGCCGACCTGCTTGCCTTCCGCCAAAAGGAACGTGAAGCACATGCCGCCGCCGATGACGAGCGTCTCACACTTGTCGATGAGCGCGTCGATGACCTTGATCTTATCGGAGACCTTCGAGCCGCCGAGGATGGCGACGAAGGGGCGCTTCGGGTTCTCGAGCATGCCCGTGAGCGTGGACACCTCGCGCTGCATGAGGTAGCCCGCATACGCCGGAAGCAACGCCGCGACGCCGGCTGTGGAAGCATGCGCGCGATGGGCGGTGCCGAACGCGTCGTTGACGTAGGCGTCGCCGAGCTTGGCGAGCTCCTCGCAAAACGCCGGGTCATTCTTCTTCTCGCGCTTGTCGAAGCGCAGGTTCTCGAGCAGGAGCACATCCCCCTCGCGAAGCGCCGCCGCCTTCGTTTGCGCGTCCTCGCCCACCGTGTCGCTCGCGAACGCGACCGGCTTGCCGAGAAGCTCTGCCAGGCGCAGGGCAGCTGGGCGCAGCGAGAACTTCTCCTCGAAGCCCTCGCCCGACGGACGGCCGAGGTGGCTCATGAGGATGACGCGCGCATCGTCGCCGACAAGCTTCTCGATGGTCGGCAGCGCCGCCTTGATGCGCGTGTCGTCGGTCACGACGCCGTCGGACACGGGAACGTTAAAATCGACGCGCACGAGCACGCGCTTGCCGCGCGCATCGAGATCGTCGATTGTCTTGATTGATGCCATTGAATCTCCTATTTCAAGAAAGAAACGGGCGGCAAGAAGCCGCCCGATCATGCGTGATTTCGATTACAGAAGAATCTTCACCAGGTCCTTCACGCGGTTCGAGTAGCCCCACTCGTTGTCGTACCAAGACACGACCTTCACGAGGTTGGACTTGCCGCCCATGACCATGGTAAGCCCGCTGTCGAAGATGGAGGAATGGTCGTTGCCCACGATGTCGATGGAAACGATCGGGTCCTCGGTGTATTCAAGGATGCCGGCAAGCTCGCCCTCGGCGGCCTTCTTCATCGCAGCGTTGATTTCCTCTGCCGTGACCTCGCGATCGAGCTCAACGGTCAGGTCGACCATCGACCCGTCGGGGGTCGGGACGCGCGTGGCGAAGCCGTCGAGCTTGCCCTTGAGCTCGGGAAGCACGAGGGCGACTGCGCGGGCGGCGCCCGTGGTGGTCGGGATCATCGACATGGCTGCGGCGCGAGCGCGGCGCAGGTCCTTGTGCGGAAGGTCGAGGATCTTCTGGTCGTTGGTGTAGGAATGGATGGTGTTCATGTAGCCGCGCTTGATGCCGAAGTTCTCCATGAGAACCTTCGCGACCGGTGCCAGGCAGTTGGTCGTGCAGGAAGCGTTGGAGATGATGTTGTGCTTCTCGGCGTCGTACTCGCCGTCGTTCACGCCCATGACGATGGTGGCGTCCTCGCCCTTCGCCGGGCACGTGATGACGACTTTCTTCGCGCCGGCCTTGATGTGAGCGCTTGCGAGCTCGCCGGTCTTGAAGATACCCGTGGATTCCACGACGACCTCCACGCCCAGCTCGCCCCAGGGAAGGTTGTTGGGGTCGCGCTCGGAAAGGACCTTCACGGCATAGCCGTCGGCAACAAAGCCGTCTTCGGTGACCTCAACCGTGTCGAAGGCACGTCCATGAACGGAATCGTACTTGAGCAGATGCGCCATCGTGGGGATATCGCCCAAGTCGTTCACGGCGACAACCTCGATCGCGGGATCTTTCACCATCGCGCGGAACGCCAGGCGTCCGATGCGACCGAAACCGTTGATGCCTACCTTGATTGCCATGCAAATCTCCTTTCGAAGGATTTCTTTCCTTGACGCACAGAGTCAGTCTAGCCGACCTTGCGCGAATGGATGCCGTCTTTGGGCGAATTGCCTGCGGAGCCGCTACCCTTTTCGGTTTGCGGCTTCGCGCGCAAGCTGCTCGATGCGCCGAATGCGATGATAGACCGCCGATTTGGAAAGTGGCGGGTTCGCGCGCTCGCCGAGCTCCTTGATGCTCGCGTCGGGGAAGCTCACGCGCAGGCGGATGAACTCCTGCAGCGCGGGCGGCAGGTTCTCCATGCCGTGCGCTTCGAGCACCGTGCGGATGGCGAAGAGCTGGTCGACGGCTGCGGAGGACGACTTCGCCTGGTTCGCTATCTCGGCGTTCGTCATGCGGTTCACGTCGTTGCGCACGCTTTTCACGACGCGCTCCTGTTCGAGGCGCAGCGCGCACTGATGGGCGCCGACGAACGCGAGGAACTCGAGGATCGCGTTTCCCGACTTCAGATACACCATATACGAGCTGCGGCGCTGCATGATGCGCGCCTTGATCCCCTTCTCGGCGAGCAGGGCCACAAGCCCCTCGGCGAGGGATTCGGACTCCACTGTGATCTCGAAGTGGAAGTCACCGCGCGGGTTCGCGATGAAGCCGCTGCCAAGAAACGCGCCGCGCACGTAGGCGGCGGCACAGCACTGCTTGGCCACGATGTCAGGGCGAATGCCCACTTCCAAACCGCCCTCCTCGGTGATGACGCCCAAATCGAGCAGCGATTTCGGCAGATGGGGCTGCGCGGGCACCTCAATCAGGTAATTCGGCGTCTTGTGAAGCACGCTGCGGCGCACGGTGAGCTCGGTGCGCAGCTGGTAGATGCCGTGCAAAAGCTTGATCACAAGGCGCGCGACACTCGGCACATCCGTGGCGATTTCAACGCGATAGCGCCCGGGGCCGGAGACGAACAGCGTGCCCTCAATGCGCACGAGCGCGGCGAGCGTTGCCTTCCCGCAATGCGAGCACTCGGGCAGAACGCGCGCGAGCTCGTCTTTTACTTCCGCCGTGAACGACATAGTTTGAGCACCCCCCAAAGCGCTTCTCGGAAAGCCTCCGGATCATGCCAGGTCGGACGCTTGTGGTCGACCAGATCGCGAACGATAACGCGCGGGCCTTGGGCCTGGATGGCCATGACGTCGTCGTAGGTGACCGCGACCGAGTGGATACCCGCGGACTCCTGGGGATCGGCCGCCGAGGGGGCGAAAGCGTTCTGGTCAGGCGAAAGCGGCTGAGACGAATGCACGAGCACGTAATCGAGAAGGCCGCGCATGCCGTGATCGAGCAGCGCCTCGACGTGCTCGCGGGCGCATAGGTTGAGCGTCTCGCCCTGCACGTCGGCCAGACCGCAAACGAACACCGTGGTGCCCTTCGATTCGCGGATGGCCTCGACGACGCCCGGCACGAGCAGGTTCGGGATGATGGACGTGAACAGCGAGCCGGGGCCGAGCACGATCAGATTGGCTTCGCGGATGGCGTCGAGCGCTGGGGCGTAGGGTTCGATCGCGCCTTGGCCTCGAAGAATGACGCGCGAGAGCGCGATATCGGAATGGCACGCGACCGCCTGGCCCTCGAGCAGCTCCCCGCCGCGCGTCTTCGCAGCGAGCGTGACGTGGGTCAGCGTTGAAGGGTACACATGTCCCCGCGCGTCGAGCATGCGCTCGCACACGGAAATGGCCTCGGGGAACGACCCGCACGCGTCCTCGAGCGCGACCAGCATCAAGTTCCCGAGGGAATGGTTGTTCGCAATGGGGAAACGGTACTTGAACGCGCGGGTGAGCGGGTCTTTCGGGTCGGCCGCCATCGCGAGGATGCATTTGCGCACGTCGCCCGGGGGCGTCACGTCCGCCTCCTCTCGCAAAAGGCCGGTCGAGCCGCCGTCATCGGCCATAGCCACCACGGCGCTCGTTTTCACGCCGAGCGAAAGCAGGGTTCGGATGGACACCGGCGCACCCGTACCGCCGCCGATGACGACGGCGCTGAGTTTGTCGCCTCGGGGGGCGTGGGCAGCGCGGGGCAAAGGCAAGTCGCGCAGCGCCGCGAAAGCCGCGGTCGCCGAGGGGTCTTGGATGAAGGGACGCTTCTTCTTCATACAACCTACTCCTGGGCGGCGCGGGGCGCGAGCTTCAGGTCGCGGTGGGCAACTGATACACGGTAGCCGTTCGATTTGAGGTAATCACCCGTCGATTCGGCGATGGCAACGCTTCGATGCTGCCCGCCCGTGCAGCCGATAGCGATGGCGAGCTGCTGCTTGCCTTCGGCGACGTATCCAGGCATGACGCAGTCGAGCAGCGCGCGCCAGCGCTTCACGAACTCGACCGTTTCCTCGCGATACATCACGAAATCGCGAACAGGAGCATCGAGACCTGTGAGGAAGCGCAGGTCGGGATCATAATAAGGGTTCGGAAGGAAGCGCACGTCCATGACGAGGTCGGCGTCGGTGGGGGCGCCGTGCTTGAAGCCGAACGAGTACACTGTGACCGCCAAGCCGCGGCGCTCGTTTCCGCGGGCGAAAATCGAGCGGATGGTCTCGCGCAACTGCTGCGGGAGCATGTCGGTGGTGTCGACGACGTGATGTGCCATCTCGCGCAAGTCGTAGAGCATCTGGCGTTCGCGCTCGATGCCCTGCGCGATGGTGGTGCCGTCCGTGCACAGCGGGTGGCGGCGGCGCGAGGACTTGTAGCGGGCGACGAGCTTGTCGTCCGCAGCGTCGAGGAACAGCACGCACACGTCGATTCCCTCGCGCTCGAGTTTTTCGACCTCGCCCTTCAGATTGGGGAAGAAATCGCGGTTGCGCGCGTCGCACACCACGGCAAGGCGCCGGCTCGCATCGGGCTGGCCGGGCATGCCCTTGAGCGCGAGCAAATTCCCGATGAGGCTCGCCGGCAGGTTGTCGACGCAGAAGAAGCCCAGGTCCTCGAAGACATGCATCGCCTCGGTGCGCCCGGCGCCGCTCATGCCCGTGACGATAACGATCTCGGGCATGTCCTCAAGCGCGATCGTATCCTTTTCGGAAGCCCTCTCGGCGCCGTCCTCGTACTCGTCCTCGGGAATCTCCTCGCGGTTCTCATGCTGTGCATCCATGGTGTGCAACCCCCTACTCGCCGCCGACGACCAGTTCATCTTTTCGCTCGCTATTATACTGCTCGATCACCTTGTGAAGCTCCTCGGCGACCTCGTCGGGCACCACATGGGCCTCCTTGATCTCCGCCAAGCTCGCCGCCTTGAGGTTCTTGAAGGATTTGAAATGCTTGAGCAGGGCCTTCTTGCGAACAGGACCCAAGCCCGCGACCTCGTCTAAAATGCTTGCCGTCATGCCCTTGCCGCGGAGCTCGCGGTGGAAGGTGATGGCAAACCGGTGGGCCTCGTCGCGCACCTGCTTCACGAGGTAGAGCGACGCCGACCCCGAGGGCAAAACGACCGGACCCGTGTCCTGCCAGGGGACGAAGAGCTCCTCGTCGCGCTTCGCTAAGCCGCACAGCGCGATGTCGTCGATCCCCATCTGGTCGAACATCTCCATGACGGCCGACAGCTGCGGCTTGCCGCCGTCGAGGATGATGAGGTCGGGCTTGCTGCCGAAGCGCTCGTCTGCCATGCGCTCGGCGCAGTAGCGGCGGCTCATCACCTCCTGCATCGAAAGGAAGTCGTTCGCCTCGTCGAGCGGCGTCTTGATCTTGAAGCGGCGGTACTGGTTCTTGTCGGGCTTGCCACCCGTGAACACAACCATCGACGCAACCGTATACGACCCGTGGATCGTCGAGATATCGAAGCACTCGATGCGCATAGGCGGCGCGTCGAGCGCGAGCGCGCTCTCGAGCTGCAGCAGCGCATCGTTCACGCGCTTGTCCTCGTAGTTCGTGCGCACCTTGTAGCGCATGAGCGTGTGCTTCGCGTTCGTCTCCGCCATGTCGACAAGCGCCGCCTTCTCCCCCTTCTGCGGAGCCGTGAAGCGCACTTTCGCCCCGTGCGCGCTCGCGAGCTTCTCGGTGAGCCACGCCTCCATCGACTCTTCGTCCTCGGGCAGCTCCCGTACGATGACCTCGTGGGGAATGGAAGTGGTCGTGTCGTAGTAGCGCAGGAGGAAGTTGTGGAGAAGGTCCTGGTCGGGAACGTCGCGCCCGCGGTTCAAGACGAACTCGTTGGAGTTGATGATGCGCCCCTCACGGATGACGAGCACGTGCGCGCCCGCGACCGTCTCCTCGCGGAAAAGGCCCACAACGTCGGCGTTCAGGTTATGGGCGGACACCGCATGCTGCTTGTCGGTGAGCGAGTTGATAGTGGCGATGCGCGCCTTGATCCGGGCGGCGCGCTCGAAGTCGAGCTCGGCTGCCGCGTCGGCCATCTCGGCAGAGAGCTCGTCGAGAAACTCCCGGTGCTGCCCTGCGAGGAAACGCTCGATGCGGCGCACGTTCGCGGCGTACTCCTCGGGAGTGATGCGCCCGCAGCATGCGCCGGGGCCTAAGCCCACATGGCAATCGAAGCAGGGGCGCACGTCGGATTTCATCATCGCAAGCGGGTCGTTCTCAAGGCGGCGCGAGAGATTCCGCCAATCGGCGCACGACGTCGCACACAGGGGCACGACACGCCGCGCAATGTCGACCATGCGGCGGGCCGCGCGTGAATCAGTGTAGGGTCCGAAGTAGCGCGTGTCGGACTTGTGCTTCTCGCGCGTGTACTTGATGGCGGGGAACACATCGCCTTTCGTGAGCGCGATGAACGGGTAGGACTTGTCGTCCTTGAAGTCGGCGTTGAAGAACGGGGCGTATTGGTTGATCAGGTTCTTCTCAAGGACGAGCGACTCATGCTCGTTGCCGACGACGATGTACTCGAACGAGTCGATCTGGTCGACGAGCAGCGGTATCTTCGCGCGGTCATCCTGGAAGTTCACGTACTGGCGCATGCGGGCGCGCAGCTGCTTCGCCTTGCCCACGTAGATGACCTGGCCGTCCTTGTCCTTCCAGAGGTACACGCCGGGCAGGGTCGGCACAGCATCGAGACCGCGCTTTATGCGCGCGATCTTCTCCGCTTGGGTTTCTTTCACGTTGTTCTCTTCCATACCACGAAGTGTAGCAAATGCGCCAGGCGGCATGCGCCCGCCTGGCTTTTCGCTACACACTCAGCGTTTCCCTAGGCGTCACCTGCATCGAGCTTCGCCCGAAACGAGATGGCGCGCGGCGTGTCGAGCGAGTCGAAATGCACAATGTAGGCGCGCTTCTCCTCGTCGAGGCGATCAATGACGCCCCGCCCGAACGCCTTGTGGAGCACGCAGTCGCCCGGCGAGAAGCGCGCGTCGGCCGCCATGCCGGCCATCCATTTGTCGCTTGCGGCGTACGCCGCCCGCGCGCAGGATAGCTCCTCGTCGCTTGGCTTGTTCGAGAACTGCAGAGCGCCCTGGTCGATGTCGAGCAAGAAGCGCGACGGGTGGCGCGGCGAGCCTTCATGCGAGAAGCCTGCCGCCTCGGAAAGGTAGAGCCCGTCCCGTGCTCGGGTCACCGCGACGAACGCAAGCCTGCGCTCCTCTTCCATTCCCTCGATCGTTTTCGTCTTGCGCGACGGGAGCACCCCCTCGGAAAGCGAGCACAGAAAGACGTGCGGGAACTCCAAGCCCTTAGCGGCATGGATGGTCATAAGGCGCACCTTGTCCTGAGCTTCGTCGAGCGCATCGACATTGGTGAGCAGCGCCACATGGGAAAGGTAGTGCTCAAGCGTCACCTCCTCCCCGCAGTTGCTCTCGAACTCGTAGATCGACTGTTTGAGCTCTGCCACGTTGTCGAGCCGCTCCTGGCTCCCCTCCGTGCGAAGCGCCTCTTCGTAGCCGCTTTCGTTGATGAGCGCCGCAAGCACCTCCGACACCGGCCTGCCCTCGAACAATGCGCGGAACTTGCGGACGAGCGCCACGAGCTGCTTCGCCTTCGTGCGCTTGAATATCTCGTCGTCGATCGTCTGCTCGAGCGCCTGGAAAAGCGAGCACGCGTGAGCTGCGGCGTAGTCCTTGAGAAACGCCATGCGGCGCTGCCCGAGATTGCGCTTGGGAACGTTTGCCACGCGCACGAAGGAAAGATCGTCCCGGTACGCGACAAGCCGCAGGTAAGCGAGGGAGTCCTTGATTTCCTTGCGGCCGTAGAACGGCACGCCCGAATACACCGCGTGCGGGATCTCGACCTTTAGGAACGCCTCTTCCACCGATCGCGATGCGTAGTGCGCACGGTAGAGCACCGCCATATCGCGATAGCGTATGCCCCCATCATGGAGCGCACGCACCCCTTCGGCAATCCATTTCGCCTCTTCGTCAGAGGTTTTCGCGTGATGCCACACCGTAGGCCCGTGCTGGGTGCGGCATGCGCGCAAGTCCTTCGGGATGCGTTGGCGGTTCTTCTCGATAAGAGAGTTCGCCACCGCGATGACCTCGGGGGTCGAGCGGTAGTTCTCGAGCATCATGATGGTGCGCGTGCCTGGGAACACTTTGTCGAAATCAAGAAGGAAGCGCACGTCAGCACCGCGCCAGGTGTAGATGGTCTGGTCGGGGTCGCCCACCACGAATAGGTTTTTATGGAAGCCGGCAAGCACGCTCATAAGCTCGTACTGCAACGCGTCGATGTCCTGGAACTCGTCGACCATGACGTATTCCAGGCGCTTCTGCCATTTCAGCCGAATATCAGGATGCTGATTAAAGATGAAGAGCACGACGACAATAAGGTCGTTGTAGTCGAAGGCGAAGCACTTCTTCTCCTGGTGTAGATATCCGTAGAAGATGATGTCGCGCACGTCGGTTGCCTGCTCGTACTTTTCGCGCAGGGAGGCGAGCGGCATGGCAAGCAGGTCGCGGTAGTAATCGGGCCGATCCTTGAGCTTCATAATTTCGATCATGTCGCGCGCGCGACCGAACGTCATATCGCGCAGCGTGAGCCCCCGCTCATCGTAGATGGTTTGAAGCATCTGATCGATGTCGGCATTGTCGAGCACGAGAAAGCTCTTCGGGTATTGAACAGCGTGCGAATCCTCTTGCAGAATCGAGACGCAGAAACCGTGGAAGGTGTTGATGAAGCCCGTGTCGTTGTCGCCGGTGAGCGCGCGGATGCGGTGGCGCATCTCGTTAGCGGCCTTGTTGGTGAATGTGACGCACAGGATATTTCCCGGCATGATGCCGAGGTCGTTTACCAAGTATGCGAAGCGCTCCGTAAGGGCGCGCGTCTTGCCCGTTCCCGCGCCGGCGATGACGCGCACGTAGCCCTCCGTCGTAGTGACAGCCTCAAGCTGGGCCGCATTGAGGGTGGGGGCAGCGTCGCCGGGAAGCGCTGCCCGTGCGCGCGCATCGCTGACGTCGTCCGCCTCCGCGCCGAGGCCCGAGCCGCAGCCCACCAGTTCCCCACCAAGCCGCGAGGAGAGCATATATGCCATATCCTTGTGATCCATGCGGACAGTCTAACAGATACGAACATATGTTCCAAGTACTACGCAGTAAATTGTACGAACTACGGCGATGCAAGCCCTAAAGCCGCTCAACCTTCCCCATTGATAAAGTCTCAGAAGCTGAGGAATAAGCGCTACTTGGCCGCCGACTCGCCTTCTATGCCTTCGCCCAAATCACCCGCCGCCTTCGCTTCCTTCGCCTCGGCAAGTTCCGCGAACATCGTCTTCATTGTTGGATTGTTCCTGGTCAGACGCTTAATAGTAAGGTCTTGCGCCTTGTTGTTCGCCAGGCGCAGATTGTTCTCCGATGACACCAGCGCATCCTTGGTTTTCTGCAGATGCGTGATGGTCTTGTCGATCTCCTCGATGGCGGTATTGAACTTGCGGCTCGCGAGGTCGTAGTTGCGCCCGAACTTCGTCTTGAAGTCCTCCATCTGCTCCTCGAAGTGCGTGATGTCGATATTCTGGTTGCGCACCTCGGCGAGCTCGGCCTTGTAGGAAAGCGCCGAAAGCGAGGCGTTGCGCAGGATGCTGATAATCGGGATGAAGAACTGCGGGCGGATGACGTACATCTTCTCGTAGCGGTAGCTCATGTCGACGATACCCTCGTTGTAGAGCTCGTTTTCAGGCTCGAGCATCGTCACGAGCACCGCGTACTCGCAGTTTTTCTTCTTGCGATCGGAGTCGAGCTTTTTCAGGAAGTCCTCGTTTTTGTGCTTGTGCGTGCTATCGTCGCTCTCGTTTTTCATCTCGAACATGATGGAGACGACCTCGTTGCCCTCGTCGTCGGCCTCTCGAAACACGAAGTCACCCTTCGTGCCGTCCACCACGTCGTTGTCCTTCTCGAAGTATGCCTTCGGGAAGGCGGCGGCGCGCATCTTGTTGAACTCGATCTCGCAGTGCTGCTCGAGCGACTCGCCCACCATCTTGGTGGAAAGGCGGGCCTTCATCTCCTTGTAGCGGGCAATTTCCTCTTCCTTGTAGGCGATGAGCTCGTCTTTTGCGCGGAGCTTCGTCGCCATCTCCTCGCGCAGCGCGCTCACTTTCTGCTCTCCTTCGGCTGCCCTGAGCTTCACCTGCGCGGCAAGGTCGTCGCGCTCGCGCTCGACCTGGGTCCGCGCCTGCGTAACAGCAAGCTCCTTCTCGGTCGCGAAGGACGTCTTTTGGGCCTCGAGCTTCTGCGTGAGCTCGGCGATCTTCGCATCGCGGGAGGCGGTCGCGTCAGCCAAGGCCCGCTTGTGGTCGGCCTCGGTCACGCGCGCGTCGGATGCGCGCTCGTCGGCGAGGCGCGCGAGCTTCGACTTGAGCTCGGCGATTTCGGCGTCTTTGCTCGCGGTAATTTTGGAGAGTGCCGCAATCTGCTCGGCCTGCGCCGCACGAGAAGCCGCGTCGTTTTCCCGTTTGATCGCGGCGAGGTTCTGGGTCAGCTTTGCGATTTCCGCATCGCGGGAAGCAATCTCATCGCGCGCCTCCCCGCGCACCTTCTCACCCGCAAGCGCCACCGCCTGTTCGCGCTGCTCAGCGAAGAGTTTCTCGCGGCGCTCGATTTCCCGATTGAACTCCGCGTCGCGCACCTGCTTCACGATGTCCGCAAAGCCCGACTCGTCCACCTGAAACACCGTCCCACAATGCGGACACTTAATCTCATTCATAGGAACCTCCCTATATTGTCTTTCGCACAATATATTACTCTCGATACTACGACAAGCTTACGGAAACCCAATTTGTAGGCTTAGGTTAATAAAGTACTCGCCATCATGTTCGTAAACTAGCCCATGGTCATACTCTGAAATCGACGCTGCCTCGAATCGCGTATTATCGAGCAAATAACTTCCGAGCGCATCTCTGTTGTAAGCATGAAATATTAACGACTCGCCATCATCGCAGCAACGCATTCGCAAGCACCTGCGGAAATCGACTATCAACTAGCCGCAGATTGCGATCGAATGTCGAGCACGCGACGCGATAGAAACCGAAATCACATTCGCCATTAAGCGTATTCACGCATTTTTCGAGCCCGGCCGACACGTTCGCCGCATTGACTCGCTCCATAACTTCGCGAGTACAACAATCGAGTTTGAACACGAAGTTCGTCGCCATTCCAGCGTCAAGAAGAGTCGGCGCCTTAGATTCACACAAGCCAACCTCGACCATATGCTCGTCAATAAAAGAAACAGTGCGAGCAGTCTTAATTCGACCCGGCAATTCCAAATGAACATCGACGGGAACCACATCGAATTGCATGCGCTCAGCCTCGCACATGACACTTTCCCCTATCAATAGCACATGATAAGACTCGTTCGGGCAAAAACGGCGCTCCCCCGAACAGGGTTCGGACACTCGCGCCTCTCCGCCACAATAACGCAGTCGTCAGCATAAAACACCAACACTATCCGAGCATCGATTCCGAAGATAGACCAAGGACCTTGCGCAGGCCATTCCATTATAAGCATCCAAATGCGAACGGGGGCCTTGCTTTGAAGGCCCCCGCTGTCGGCGTCTTTCGCTTGCTTCGCTTGTGCTCGCTATTGCTGTGCGTCCCAGATTGCTCCCGTCTTGTGCCAGTTGTTGAAGTCGGTGGCCCAGCCGGTGATGTCGTATTCCACGATGGAGACGTCGTTTTTGCCGTCGCTTGTCGTCGTGTAGAACTTGCGCACGCGGTTGTCGAACGGCACCTGCGCGAGCGTCTCGCCGTACTTGGACGAGTCGCCGCCAACAGCCTGAATGATGGTCGGCTGCACGTTCACATGCGCAACCGGCGTCGACACCGTCTTGATCGGCTGTGCGTCCGCCTCGGCCGATTGTGCCGGCTTGTAGAACATAATCGCGTTCGACGAGGAATCCCAATCCTCGTAGATGCCCCAATCGCCGTGGTCGCTCGTCACGAGAATCGCGGTGTTGTCGTAGAGCCCCATGTCCTTCAGCTGGCGGATGTACTCGGAAAGCATCTTCAAGCTGCCGCGGATCTGACGGATCGCATCGGAGTTGTCCGTGCCGATGTCGTTGCCGTTCTCGTCAAGGTTGAACGGATAGTGCCCGCCGAGCAAATGGATGAAGCGGAAAGCACCCGTCTCGCCGTCGTCGGTCGCGGAAAGCCTCGTCGTCTTGAGCTTATCGTAATAGGCTCCGTCGTTCATCGTGTACAGGGTGCTCTGCTGCACCTCCCCGTCGTCGCTTTCCACCTGCAGCGTCATGCCGTTGTTGACCTCGTCGGTGTAGAACCAGAAATACGGCTTAAACGCCCACGGCAAATCGCGATACATCGCGCACTTCCACAACGTGAAGAGGGTGCCCTGCTCATCGAGCAGCGAGGGGGAATCCTCCTGGTTCATGGGGTGGTAGTTCATAGTGAGGCCAGCCACATGGCGCTGCACGTCCTCGCTCGAATATTCGGTTCCGAACGTATCGGTGTAGATGCCCATGCTGTAGCCGGCGTTGTGAATGTCGTCGAGGTACGTGCTGCGCTCATAGCGCGTAGCAAGGTACTGCGAGAAGAGCTCGCCCTGCTGCGGCAGCTGGCCGGTCAAGAGAAACGGCACGCCGTAGCGCGTGGGAACCATGGAGCCCGCAACATTGTTGTACCAGGTGAAACCCGTCCAGTCGTTGAATTCCTCCGGATGCTCCTGCATAATCTGGGACATCTGCTTCGTGTCGGTGAAGTCGAGCACGAAGACGATGACGTTGCTTTTCTCGGAAACGGTGAACAGGCCGTCCTCAGTCATGCGCAAGTCAGCGACGTTGACCTGATCAGGCTCTTTCGTAGCCGCCTCGAATGCGCCCGACGCGAAGAGGCTGCCCACGCCGACACCCTGCACGATGATGAGCGCAAGGGAAAGCGCAACCGCGCCGCCGCGCGCGAGGCTCGTCTTCAAATGTCCCACAACAAGGGGGATTGCCACGATGACGATCCACACCACGGTGCTCACCAGCATAGTTGACGTGTAATCGCCCCAGTTCACCGACTTGCCGTCCGCGGTGGGCAGCTCCGAGTTCAACAGGAGTACCTGAACATAGGCGGCAACCCCGAACGCGAACAGGAAGAGCAGCACGATATCGAACGCCCTGTCGCGCAGAAGCGACACGGCAAGCGCGAGAACGACCGCAACCACAACGCCTGCAATCGCGAAGATCGGCCAGATGTCGGAGAGGCCGAACACGAGATCGGCTCCAGCGCCGGCAACAATCTCATACGGCGGCACGACGAGCAGGGTAAACGAGAAGAACATGCACACGATGAGCGCGCAAACCACGCGCACGCCCCATTTTGCGCGAGGATAATCGTCAGATGCGCGCCCCTTTCGGGAAGCTTTCTTCGAGGACGCCGACTCCGCATCGGCGGCGATCTCGCCGGGTGCGAGGATGGGGTTGCCGCTCTTGTCGAGCCTGTGGACAGGCGCTTCTACCACCTTGCCCGCGTTCTCGTCGATTTTAAGCAGCTTGAAGAGCATCTTGCGCGTACGGCGAAGCGCCACGCCGAGCACGGCCGAAAGCGCGACCGCGACGCCGGCGAGCGCCTGGATCGTGTAGGTCATGACCGAAGGGTCGACATACGCGTAGGCGGGCGTTATCCATGCAAGCGAAAGCACGCCTGCGACCAGCGCAAACGAGAGAACGTCGTACGCGCCCGCGATAAGACGGTTACGCTTCATAGCGGCCCGCCTTCCTCGCATGCATCCCGCGTGCTTCGCTGCCGTCATGCTTTCCCATGTGCTCCCCCTCATCGCGCGACGCCGCCACGGCATCGGCCGCAGCGCGCTCACCTGCGGCGAGAGAGTCGTCGGGCACACCGCCGTCGCGCTTAGATTCCTGAATGTCAATCATGCGGTCGAGCAGGTAGCGCCCAGCCACTTCCCCACCATGCCCGACGTTGAAGATGAAGCTGTCGAGCACCTTGTTGATGCGATCGCTCCATGCGTAGCGCTTCGCGAGCATCTCCTCGGCCACATCGCCGAAGGTGGACGCATCCTCGGGGCGGATCGACACGCCGACCTCGCTGCGCAGCGCGATGTCAGTCGGCTCGATGCCGAGCTCCTGCCAATCGGGATTGCCGACCTTCATCGGCGTGTCGATGAAGATGGCGGGCTTACGCGTCGAGAAGCAGAACTCGCAGAAGATCGACGACCAGTCGGTCACGAGGATGTCGGAAGTGAAGACGGTCTTGTTCGAGCTGAAGTCGTGCTCGAAGTACAGATCGGACTCAGGGACATCGGCCCAGCGAGCCAAAAGGGCGTTCCATCTGGCGGAATAGCGCTTCGTGTATTCGGGGTGCGGGCGCACGATGACGCGCATGCCGCGCCCGAGCACGCTTTTCAGCATGTCGTCGATGCAGGTGTCGAGGATGTTGCCCTCCTGCCACGACGGAGCGATGAGTACCACGTCGCGCCGGGACGGGTCACGCTCGACCGCGGAGGCGGCGAGCTCGTATTCGGCAATCTCGCGATCGAGCAGGTCGTAGCCGCATTCCACAAGGTTTTTGCGCTTGGTGCCGTAGAGCTCCTCGGCGCGGCGCAGCTCGCGCACCTGATGAGGGCCCGCGCACAGCACCGTGTCGTAGTGGTCGTAGGCGCCCTTCTGGGGCGTGAGGTGAGTCGAGGTCATGTGGTGGAACATGAACACGTACTCGATATCCTTGCGGATATAGGAGCGCTTGATGTAGTAGTTCTCCAAATCCTCGAGCGTGGACACAACCAGATCGGCGTCCATCTTCATCATAAGCGTGATGATCTTGCGCTGCCCGATGTAGTAGGGCTTCAAGCGCGGCTCGGCCTCGGCCAGCTTGAACACCTGGTCATTGGGGTCGTTCGTCACGTAGTGGATGTCGGCGTCGGAATGCGCGAGCAGCCACTCGATCGCGCCCTGGAAGTACTTGTAGAAGCCGCTTCCCTCGGAATAGAAAACGATGTGCTTGCCGACGATCTTGAAGAAGCGCTTGTAGTCTGCCTTCTCGCGCTTGGCAAGCGGGTCGCGCTCGTACCATTTCTTCTTGGGGCCCGAGAAGTTCTCGAGCTCCTCAAGCTCGGCGCGG
The DNA here is from genome assembly GCF_048412355.1 of Ellagibacter sp. Lineage (NCBI taxonomy): Bacteria > Bacillati > Actinomycetota > Coriobacteriia > Eggerthellales > Eggerthellaceae > Ellagibacter > Ellagibacter sp. The sequence goes on along the minus strand of NZ_DBFSAP010000004.1, from coordinate 94,535 downwards.
CTCGCCTCGAGGTCCTCGTAGTCGATGTATTTCGCTGGCTTCACCAGGACGTTCGCGAGCGCCTGGATGGCGATGGAGGTCAGGTTCGAGCACACCCAGTAGAAGCCCATGCCCGTGGCGACGAACACACCCAAGATGAACGAAAGGCCGATGGACAGGCCGTTCGTCATGTTCTTCTCCGCACGCGACTGCTCGCGCTGCAGCGGGTTGATGCGGTTCTGCGCGAAGCCCATGATAATGGCGGAAAGCCCCGCGAAAAGAGGCATGATCCACGCCGCGCCGCCGTCCTCGAAGGGGATCTGACCCAAGAACTCAGTGCCCGGCGCGCCGCCGTCGGTAATCGTATGGATGACGTCGACCAGGCCGAACAGGATGATGATCTGCACAGCAAGCGGAATCAAGGAGAGCATCGGGTGGTAATGCTGCTCCTTGTAGAGCTTGTTCTGCTCCTCGCCGATCGTCTCGCGGTCGCCGTAGTACTTCACCTTCAGGCGATTCAAGGCAGGCATGAGCTGCACCATGACAATCGAATTCTTCTGACACCAAAGCGACATCGGGATGAGGATGATCTTCACGATGATGGTGAACAGCAAGATGGCTATCCACCAATTGCCGCTTATCGCGTAACAGGGCTGCAAGATGAGCGAGAGCAGCCATGCAAGTGCTTCCATGCGAGCAAGTCCTTTCGCATCGCGCGCTGCGAGCGCGATGAAGTGAAATCGAGGCAAAACTGAGGTAAAAACGCAGAGTTAGAATGGTACTACAAATCGTGCCGCATGAGCGCCCAATCACGCACTGGGGCGTACTAATTCCGTGGACGTTCCAATTGGCTCGATGCGACGTCCCTTCCTTCGGAGAGGAGACGGCTCCCTTTCCTTCAAAGGTGCGGCGATTTCCCTTCCTCGGAGGCTCCACCCCTGCCGTTTATGGAGGAGAAACGCGATTGGCTGCGACCATTGTTTCTATCATGTTAATTAGAGGTAACAGAGCCGTTGCGCAAACTTATAATGACCGCGGTTGGGAACAAGTAAACCCCGAGGAGGTTACATGAGTTACGTCCAGCGAATCATCGACCAAGTTAAGGCGAAGGACCCCGATCAGCCCGAGTTCATCCAGGCCGTCACCGAGGTCATGAGCACGCTCGAGCCAGTCATCGAGGCGCATCCGGAATACGAGGAAGCGAAGATCCTCGAGCGCATCGTCGAGCCCGAGCGAATCATCCAGTTCCGCGTTCCGTGGGTTGACGACAAGGGCGAAGTCCAGGTCAACCGCGGCTTCCGCGTCGAGTACAACTCCGCAATCGGCCCCTACAAGGGCGGCCTGCGCTTCAACCCCACGGTTTATCTGGGCATGCTGAAGTTTTTGGGCTTCGAGCAGATCTTCAAGAACGCGCTGACCACGCTGCCGATGGGCGGCGGCAAGGGCGGCTCCGACTTCGACCCGAAGGGCAAGTCCAACAACGAGATCATGCGCTTCTGCCAGTCGTTCATGACCGAGCTCTACCGCCACGTCGGCCCGAACACCGACGTTCCCGCAGGTGACCTGGGCGTCGGCGGGCGCGAAGTCGCTTACATGTTCGGCCAGTACAAGCGCATCTGCAACGAGTGGACCGGCGTGCTCACCGGCAAGGGCCTCTCCTTCGGCGGCTCGCTCGCCCGCACCGAGGCAACCGGCTACGGCCTTGTCTACTTCGTCGACGAGTACCTCAAGAGCAAGGGCGACTCCTTCGAGGGCAAAAACGTCGTCGTACATGGCTCCGGCAACGTTGCCATCTACGCGATTCAGAAGGTCTCGCAGCTCGGCGGCAAGGTGATCGCCTGCTCCGACACCCACGGCTGGGTCGAGGACCAGGAAGGCATCGACTACCAGGTGCTCGAGCACGTCTACAACAAGAAGCGCTCCGGCCACGACAAGGGCGTCACGCTCGCGATGTACGTCGAAGAGCGTCCGAACGCGACGTGGCACGCGGAGGACGGCCGCGGCGTATGGCAGCTCCCCTGCGACATCGCGCTTCCCTGCGCCCGTGAGAACACCCTCGGCATCGAGGACGCGAAGGCCCTCGTCGCGAACGGCTGCAAGGCAGTCGGCGAAGGTGCCAACATGCCGACCACGATCGAGGCGACCGAGTACTTCCAGAACAACGGCGTCGCGTTCTTCCCCGGCAAGGCGGCCAACGCGGGCGGCGTGCTCGTGTCCGGCCTCGAGATGAGCCAGAACGCCGAGCATCTTTCCTGGACCTTCGAGGAGGTCGACGGCAAGCTCGAAACGCTCATGCGTGGCATGTTCCACAACGTCGACGACACGGCGAAGGAATACGGCCATGAGGGCAACTTCGTGATGGGCGCCAACATCGCCGGCTTCAAGAAGGTTGCCGACGCCATGATGGCTCAGGGCATCGTGTAAGCGCCAACTTTAGGCAATCGTTTTAGGAAGGCGGGTTCCTCACGCGAGGGCCCGCCTTTTTCATTGCCCGAAGTCCCGAAAACGGGTCAGGCAATCCCTTCCCCCCTTGTATCTTGGCCGTGCGGTGCACATGTGCGCATCGTTTGGGCCGCTGGTCACTTCGTAAACGTGACCCCGCAAGGCACAATACCGATAGAAGCTGACTTCGTCGGGAAGGGCGGAGTGCGAAGCGGCTTGCACGATGCAATGGGAAAGGGAGTGATGAATATGTTGAAGCCCATGATGAGGAAGGTCGCGCTCGGTGTGCCCGCCGTTGCGTTGACGGCAGCCCTTGCGTTCACGATGGCCGGCTGCGGCGGTGGCGCCGAGGAGCAGAAGAAGGCGAGCGACGACACGGCAACGACGCAGCCTGCGGAAGAGCCGAAGGCTGAAGAGACCCCAGAGCCCGCCGTTGAGGCCAAAACCGGCGTCGACTACCCTTCGTACAGCTTAGAGCCAACTGATGGCTGGAAACCAGGCACCAGATCGATGAGCGAGAAGTACGAAGAGTGCGAGTTCACGCTCGGCGATGACACCTTCGCCTTCATCGACATTCGCACGCACAAGACCGAGCCGATGACCGAAGCGGAAGCCAGAATGGGCTCCAAGAAAGACGGCACCATCGACGAAGTCGACGTCAACGGCATCACCTGGGTGCGTCACACCGCGTCCAATGGCACCGTCAACCTGTTCACCAAGGCGCCTTCCGGAATGACGGTCGGCGTGGTCATAGGCTCCAAAGTCGATTGGAACGACGCACTGCCCATGATCGAGAACATCGTCTTGAAGTAGCGACGGCCCCCCAAAGAGGAGCGTCGATTGGCCAGATGCAGAAACCCCGAATTACCTGACCCTTTTCGGGAAGGCGATTCACGAAGCGACCCCGCCGAATGCGCTACGCACGCGGCGGGGTCGCTTGCTGTTTCGGTCGCCGCTCATTGTCGCGCGGCAGAGATAACCCCGGAGGATTTACAGCTCGGAGATAGTCTTCGCGGAGACAACATTGCTCGGCGAGATGAGGATCGCCCCGACCGAGCCGATTTTCGGCGTGCTCACATAGAAGGCGCCGTTCCTCGATTCGCCCATCGACGAGATCGTCGAGTCTGCCGTGGTGATGACGATGTCGATGTTCTCGGCGTTCTTCAGAAGCGATGCCTCGGGGCACAGGGCGATGACGTAGTCCACCTTCTGCTCGGTGAAGTACTTCACCTTCTCGTCGATAAGGATCCTCGAATACTCGTGAGTGACCGAGAAAATGCCGAAGCGCTTGCCGCCACGCTTTAAGATCGTTCCCTCTTCATAGGCGGAAAGGTCGTTCGTGTGAAGCGAGATGACGTTCGCTCCCTTGCCCCGGTAGAGCGCGTCAACATCGGAGAGGGCAATAGGCTCCTTCTCCTTCTTATGTCCCGCAAGAGGGGCAGCGGAATTTGCCTGGGATTCTGGGGCACCACCAGGGGAAACAGCTGCAGAAACGCCTTGCCCTACGGTGCCTTCGGACGCGGAGCCTTCCGCAGCGACAGGTTCCGATGCAGTAGAGACTCCCTGATCGACAGAGCCGTTGCCCTGCGCGCCTACGCTCGTTGGGGAAGCTGTATTTACACTCGAGCCACCCTGAGAAGAAGCGGTCTGCTTGTCGGAAGACGAAGCGGCAGAAGATGCCTGGCTGTTTTCCGAAGAGGAAGCAGGGGCTTGATTGCCGTCGGAAGAGGACGAAGAGGAAGCGGAGGCTTGCCCGTCTCCCGCCTTCGAGTCCCCGGGAAGCGATTCGGCATCCCCCGCATTCTTTGAGTTAGCGGAGCCGTTGGCAGCTGATGTCGCAGATGCAGACGATTGCGCGGCGCTTTCTTCCTCTTCAATGGTTCCCTCGTAGACGATGGCGGTATAGCCTTCCATGTTGCCGAACGCATCGTCGATGTTCGAGGCGGTGACGTTCCATGAATGGCCAGCAAACACGTAGCCAAACAGGATGCACCCCATCCCAATAGCAAGGATGAGGAACACGATGAGCGCGATTTTCTCTCGGGATGTCTTTTCCATAGCAGCGTTCATTATAGGCAAACGAGCATGGACTGCCAGCCCCCATCTCCCGAAGACAGACAATCTCGACGCCCTGCCGCGCCAGCGGCGATGGACAAGTACACCCCATAAGGCACAATTCGCAAACAAGGCATTAGGAAGCATGGACATGCGAGCTTCTCGAATCAGCTTTCGCTCCTCGAGAGCTTCACTTTCCGCGTCGCCACGCGCTCCGTAAGCGCAGGGGTATGGGAAACGAGCAGCATGCCGGCGCCTTCCCGCTCGACGTAGCCCAGCAGCACGCGCCAGATATGCGCCTGCGTGACCGCATCCAACATGGTGGACACCTCGTCGCAGATGAGGTAGCGCGGGTGCGTGGCGAGCGCTCGGGCGATGCAGAAGCGCTGCAGCTCGCCGCCGGAGAGCTCATGGGGGTAGCGCTGCATCCACTCATCGCGAATCCCCAGGTTGTCGAGTAGTTCTTGCGGCACGTCACCCGCCTCCGCCAGCGTTTTGCGCATGCGCAGGCGCGGATCGACCGCCTGCTCGGGATGCTGCTGGATCAGCTGCACCGGGCATACTCCGCGACGCGGAAGCGGCTGACCATCGAGCAGTACCTCACCGGCCTGCGGACACTCGAACCCAGCGAGCACACGGCACAGCGTGGTCTTGCCAAACCCCGAGGGAGCCTGAAGCGCTACGCGCTCGCCGGGCTCGACTTGCAGGTTGAATCCGCTGTACAGGGGTTTTGCGCCAGGGTAACCGAACGTGATGTCTCGAGCCTCTAGCACGAGCGACCTCCCTTGCCAACCGATGCGTTGCCGCGGTCTTGCTCGTCCGTGCTCGCCGTAGCCGCGAAATCGTGCTCGGGAAGGGCATGCCACAGCGCGCGGGTGAACGGGTCGCGCAGAAGCGCGGGGTCGGCGAAGTTCGCGACCGCCGTCTCTTCCACCACGGTGCCATCCTTGAACACGGCGACGCGATCGGCCACGCGCAGCGCCAGTTCGATATCGTGCGTGATCAGCAGCACGCCGTTGCCTTCGTTGGCGAAGGCGCGGAAGTCGTCCAACGCTCGGACCGCGAGGTCGAGGTCGAGCCCGGGCGTGGGCTCATCGGCCACGATTACCCGCGGGTCGTCCATGAGCGCGCAGCATAAAAGCACGCGGCGCGCCATGCCGCCCGAGAGCTCATGGGGGTAGAGGCGCGCAACTTCAGGGCCGAGCCCGTAGCGCTCGAACAGCTGCTCGCGGCGCGATTTTCGTTCGGCCTTCGACAGCGCGTTCGCGAAGCCTTCGACCTGTTTACCCACGCGCATCATGGGGTCCAAATGGCTCACGCTTTGCGGCACGAGCGACAACCCGTGCCCGCGCAGCGCGCGCAAGCCTTCCGCATCCATGCGCTCGCCGTCGAACCAGATGCGCCCCCGCACCGTAGCGTTCGGCTCGAACAACCCCAACACCGCATCGGCGAGAAGCGTCTTGCCCGAACCCGATGCGCCTACCACAGCCACGATCTCGCCCGCGTGGACGGCGATGCTCAACCCGTGGAGCACCTGGACATCGCGCTGCTTCGCCTGGAAGTACGGCGCGTCCTCGTCGTACATGCGAAAGCTCACGTTCAAATCCTCGACCTGCAAAAGATGGTGCCCGCCGTCATGGTGCGACGTTGCCGCGTGTGTGTGATGATGGTGCAGCTGCGCATCCTCGTGCGTGGTTTGCTCGTGCACAAGCGCGGCAGCCTTGTTCGCCGAAGCCGCTTGCGCAGCCGCGTCGTCGTTTGTATTCTCCAGCATCCTCCCCACCTATTTCTGCGCCGTATGCGGGTCAACGAGCTTTCGCAGGCTCTGACCAGCCACATCGAAGAGCAGCACCGTCGCCATGAGCGCCAAACCCGGGAACACAGCCAACCACCAGGCACCCGTCGATAGGTAGCTCATCGACTCGCTCAAGATCACGCCGATTGCCGGCTGCTCGGGCGGCAAGCCGAAGCCGAGGAACGTGATGGCAGCCTCGTGGAGGATGGCGTGCGGGAACAGCAGGATGAGCCCCACCACGAACTGCGGCAACACGTAGGGCACCATATGGCGCAACGCGATGCGCGCCGGGCTTTGCCCCAACTTGCGCGCAACTTCGACGAACTTCGACTCGCGGCATTGCAGCACCTCGGCACGCACGACGCGCGCGAGGCTCGGCCAATGCGTCACGGCAACGCCGATCGTCACGCCCCAGAAACCCTTCCCGATTGCATAGGAGATGAGCACCAGAAGCACGATGTGGGGAACGCCCATCATGAGGTCGATCAGCCAGCTAATCACGGCATCGACGCGTTTTCCGCCAAGCGCGGCAGCACACCCGAGCACGAGTGCGATAACCGACGAGACGGTGGCCGCCAGCAAGCCCACCAGCACGCTCGTGGACAGGCCCGAAAGTGTGCGCGAAAGCATGTCGCGACCCATCCAGTCGGTGCCGAAGGGGTGGGCAAGCGAGGGCGCCAAATTCTTCGCGGCGAAGTCCGTGACCGTCGCCTGACTGTAAAGCGCAAGACCCGACGCCACCACAATGGCGAGCGCGCAGGCGGCAGCGATGCACGCGACGAGCGTGGTTGCCCGATTGCCGCGCGAACGCTGCACGGGAGTATGGAGAACCTCTTCCATCAAGCCCTCCCCTCGCCGACGCGCATGCGCGGGTCGAGCACGCCGTAGAGAATATTAGCCAGCAGGTTGCCGCCGAACACGAGCGCGGCACTCACGAGCGCGATGCCCGCGAGAAGCGCCACATCGCCGCCCAATCCTGCGGTCACGGCCGCTTGTCCCAGGCCAGGATAAGAAAACACCTGCTCGACCAGCACCGATCCGCCGAAGATCTCAGAGATGAACGCGCACTGCAGCGTGACGGCCGGCAGCGCGACATTGCGCAAGCCGTGGTGTACGATCACGCTCAGCTCCGACTCGCCGCGTGCGCGCGCGAAACGCACGTAGTCGCTTTCCAGCACGTCCACCACCTTCTCGCGCGTATGGAGCGCGATGTTGGCCACGCCCGTCACTGAGAGCGTGAGCGCAGGAAGCACCAGATGATGCGCCGCGTCGGCCAACGTCACATCCGCCGCCGACACGCCGATAGGTACGGAGAACCCGATGGGGAACCAGCCGAGCTGCACGGCGAACACCATCAAGATGAGCAAGCCGAGCCAGAACGTGGGGGTCGAAGCCAAAAGAAAGCAATAGCTGCGAACCACCCGGTCGAGCGCACCGCCGCGGCGAGCGCCCGCCGCAACACCGAGCGCGAACCCCAACACGCCGCTGAGCAGCCACGCGATGCCCATGAGCGCCAACGAGTTGGCGGCTCGATGCGCAATGACCTCGGACACCGGCGCATTGAACCTGAGCGATGTTCCCATGTCGCCCTGCATAAGGGCACCTGCCCAGTTGGCAAAGCGCTCCCAAAACGGCACGTCGCCGCCCCAGTAGCTCGCCAGCTGAGCTCGTTTGGCCTCCGACATATTCACATACGCAGCCTGCCCCACGTTCGCCTGCACGGGGTCAATCGGCGACATGCTCACCAGCGCGAACACCACCAACCCCACGGCAAGCATCAGCAGCGCGAACCGCACGATATGTCGAGCAAGATATTTCGTCATGCGAAGCTGCGCCTACCAGCTCCACTTGTCGACGTTGTTCACGATCGACCAGCCATGTCCATGCGGATGCGGCTTCTGATCGGCAACCTTCAAGCCATCGGCAACGAAATACAGATGGTCGACGTTGGCGAACCACACCCACGTGGCAGCGCCTTGCGGAGCCACGCCGTTCTCGCCGTCCCACATGGCAAGCTTCCACTCGTTGTACGAATCGGCGATCACAGGGTTGGCCAGCGCGGCGTTCAGATGCGCGTCCACCGCCGCGTTCTCGTAGCACGCGTAGTTGCCATTGCCCGTCGAGTAGTTCAGGTTGTAGATCTCGATCGGGCTGTTCGAGCCCCAGCCCCATACGACGGGGTCGCTGAACTGGTGTCGGTAGATGTCGTCCCAGCTTGCACCCTTCGGCGACACCTTGATACCAAGCTCGCCCATCTGGTTGGCAAACTCCATGGCGATGGCCTGGCGCACCGAGTCGGAAGCCGAGTAGTACAAATCGAACGCTGCCGGCACGCCGTCCTTCATGCGAACGCCGTCGGACCCGAGCGTCCAGCCCGCCTCGTCGAGCAACGCCTTGGCGCGGGAGATATCCCGCTCGCATCGCATATCGTCAGATGACCAGGGCATATTGTCGCTCACACTATACGCGACCTCGCCATAACCGTTCAATACGTTGTCGATAAGCGTCTGACGGTTCACGCCATAGTTGATGGCGCGGCGCACCGCGAGATCCTGCGTGACATCGTTGCCTGCGGGATACTCCTCGCCCGTCTGCTTCTTCGTAGCGCCCGCCGCGATGGTGGGAAGGGAGATTCCGCGCGAGTCTACCGATGTGCAGTTCAGCAGGTCGTAGCCCGTCGGCTGCTGATCGGCGTAGGTGGCCACCGTGTAGGCGACGTCCACCTGGCCGGAGCGAGCCGCCGCAAGGCTTGCGTCCTCTTCCATGAACACCACCACGACGCGATCGATCTTCGGGGCATCGCCGTAGTAGTCGGGATTGGCCTTCAGGATAACCTGCTGTCCGTGGTCCCATTGCTCCAGCATGTAGCGGCCGCTGCCGATCGGGTTGGTGCCGTAATCACTGCCGTGTCCGCCATCGGGAACGATGCCGATAACGGCCAACGTGTATAGGAAAGCATTGAAGGGCTTGTTCAGATGGATTTCGCACGTTTCGTCGTTTACGGCGACCGCCTTGTCCACCATAGTCAGATCGCACTCGCTGGCCTCGCTGTTCGCAACGCCGTTGATCGTGTAGGCCACATCATGCGCCGTGAGCGCCTTGCCATTGGTGAACTTCGCGTCCGCGCGAATGGTGAACGTCCACGTGAGGCCGTCGTCGCTGCAGGAATACGCCGTCGCGAGGTCGTTTTCGAAGCCCATATCGGCCGTCGTGGTCAGAAGCGTGGACTGGATAAGCGGCTCATGCACATGCTCGCCGCAGCCCCAGGAGACGAACGGGTCGAAGCCAGCGGCGGGCTCGCTGCTCACGGGCATGGAGACCGTTACCTGCGATGCGTGTCCCTCGCTCTTCGAAGTGGCGCCCTTATCCGAGCTGCCCGAGCCCGAATCGCTTGCACACGCGCTCAACACGCCGCCGAAGCCCACCGCAGCCGCGCTCACGCCTGCCGCCTGCAAAAACGTTCGCCTTGAAAAGTTTTTCATCGAGATGTCCTTTCATCGGCCAAGCAGAGCGCGCAGCTGATGCGTTTTCGGCGCACCTGCTTAGTGTTACGGGATACAAATCTGTAACACACTATAACAGACAGAACAGCATTCAGTGTTACGAAGAGAGAAATCGTAACTCCATTATGTGAACGGTCTCGATATTGAGGCGCACGGCAAGAAAGCCCGCAGGCGGAATGGAAGATGCGCTTTCCTCGGGTTATTTGAAGATCGGTTTTGCAGCCTTCCCCGAAAGCTCAACCTTGGGTGTTTGCGCGGACTTATCGGAGGGCTCCGAATCAGCCGCTTGCGCACCTTCAACCGAGAGCTTGACCTCAACCGCTTGCGCGTCCCCACTCGAAAGATCCACCTCGCGAGGCGCCTCCTCCTCGCGCTGCGTCACGAGCAGCACCATGATCACGATGAGCGCGCAGCCGGCGATGTCGAAGGGAGTGATGGGCGTTCCGAGCCAGAGCGTGGAGAACGCCATCGCCGCAACCGGCTCGATACTGCCGACAAGCCCCGCGCGCATGGGGCCCGCAAGTTTCACACCCTGCAAGAACAGCAGGTAGGCGAAGAACGTGCCGATGATTACCAGCGCCGCCATGGCGGCGACGATGCCGGGGGTCACTTCGACGTGCATGTTCCACGGCTGCACTACGGCGTTCGCGATGATCGCCGCCATCGTCATGGAGACCGTCGTGGTGACAACGCTCCCCCATCGCTCAAGCAAGCGTACCGGCATCATCGTATAGAAGACGAGCGCACACGCAGATGCCGCGCCCCACATGAGCGCCTCGGCGGGAATGGCGAGCATGCCGAGGTTTCCCTTCGTCGCGATGCAGATTGTGCCGACGATGGCCAAAACGACGCCTAAAAGCTCGCGGCGCATCGGGGTGCGGCGAGCTTTCACGCAGGTGATGAGCATGATGAGGATGAGGCCGCATCGCTCGAACACGGTCGCCGTGCCCGCATTGCTGACAGAGATACACCCCTGGTAGCACACCTGGACAAGCAGCACGCCGAAAATGGAGAACGCGAGAAGGCGTCCCAGCTCGCGGGGCTGTTTAAGCAGGCAAAGGAGCTGCTCGCGATGCGTTGCCGCGCAAAAGACCAGGTAGAGCAACGAGGCGAACACAAGGCGCACGCATACGTTCCACGCTAAGGAAACGCCGTAGATATCCATGAGCAGTTGCGCACACGTGCCGGAAAAGCCCCAGCATATGGCGCCGCCCGCCGTGAGCAGAACGCCCTTCGCGACCGAACTACCCCGCATGATCGCCCAGCATCTTCTTGAGGAACTTTCCGGTAAAGCTACCTTCCACCTGCGCTACCTCTTCAGGCGTACCAGTGGCGATGATCGTTCCGCCCCGCTCGCCTCCCTCAGGGCCCAAGTCGACGATATGGTCGGCGGACTTGATGACGTCGAGATTGTGCTCGATGACGAGCACCGTGTTGCCGGCGTCAACCAGGCGCTGCAGCACGACGAGCAGCTGGCGCACGTCTTCGAAGTGCAAGCCCGTCGTCGGCTCGTCGAGAATATAGAACGTCTTTCCCGTGGAGCGCTTCTGAAGCTCGCTTGCAAGCTTGACGCGCTGGGCTTCGCCGCCCGAAAGGGTCGTTGCCGCCTGACCGAGGCGAATGTAGCCAAGTCCCACGTCGAACAGCGTCTGGAGCTTACGCTTAATGCCGGGGATGTGCTCGAAGAACGCAAGCGCGTCCTCGACCGTCATGTCGAGGACCTCGGCGATGTTCTTCCCCCGATAGGTGACCTGGAGCGTCTCGCGGTTGTAGCGCTTCCCCCCGCAAACCTCGCAGGGAACGTACACGTCGGGAAGGAAGTGCATCTCGATTTTAATCTGGCCGTCGCCTTTGCAGGCCTCGCAGCGGCCGCCGCTCACGTTGAAGCTGAAGCGACCTGGGGCATATCCGCGCGCCTTCGCCTCCTGCGTCGAGGAGAACAGGGCGCGAATGTCGTCCCACAGCCCAATATAGGTGGCAGGGTTGCTGCGAGGGGTTCGACCGATAGGGCTTTGGTCGATGTTGATGACCTTGTCGATTGACTCGAGCCCAGTGATCTTGCGGTACGCGCCCGTGCGCCGGTGCGCATGGTTCACGCGGTTGGCCAGGGCAGGCGCGAGCGTATCGGTGATAAGCGAGCTTTTGCCCGAGCCAGATACGCCGGTGATCACGGTGAACGTGCCAATGGGCACCTCAAGCGTGACGTTTTTCAGGTTGTTCTCCGAAGCACCCGTCATCTTGATGGATCCGCGCTTGGGATGGCGGCGGGTCTGGGGCACCTCGATCTTACGACGGCCCGACAGATAATCCGCCGTGAGCGAGCGCTTCGCCTTCATAATCTGAGCGGGAGTTCCCGCCGCGACCACTTCCCCGCCGCGCTCGCCCGCGCCCGGCCCCATGTCGACCACGAAGTCGGCGCTGCGGATGGTGTCCTCGTCGTGCTCGACCACGACGACGGTGTTGCCGAGATCGCGCAGGTGCTCCAACGTGGCGATAAGCCGCTCGTTGTCACGCTGATGCAAGCCAATCGAAGGTTCGTCCAAGATATAAAGCACGCCCATAAGTCCCGCGCCGATCTGCGTGGCGAGGCGGATGCGCTGTGCCTCGCCGCCCGACAGCGTGGCGGTGGCGCGCTCGAGCGTCAGGTAGTCGAGTCCCACGTCCACGAGGAACTTCAGTCGCGCCTTGATCTCCTTCACGATGGGCCCCGCAATGCGCTCGGCCTGACCCGAGAACGAAAGGCCGCTGAAGAACGCGTAGGAATCGGCGGCTGACATCTCCGTCACATCGTGGATGGACTTGCCGCCCACGGTGACAGCGAGGATTTCGGGCTTCAAGCGCTTACCGTGGCAGGTCTGGCAGGGCACCGTCGCGAAATACTGCTCGAGGCGCTCGCGCTGCGTGTCGGTCTGCGCCTCCTGGTAGCGGCGCATAACAGCAGCGAGCACACCTTCCCACTCGATGTACCAGTACGTCTCGCGGCCGTCGACCGTGACGTAGTCGACGCGCACCTTCTCCTTGCCGAGGCCCGACATGATGGCCTTCTGCGCGCGGCGCGGCATGTCCTCCCACGGCGTGGACGAGTCGACGCCCATGTGCGCCGCTACCGCCTTGATGACCTGCGGATAGTAGTTCCCCGTGCGAAACGGCGCGATGACGCCCTCATCAAGGGAAAGGGACGGGTCGGGCACCACGAGCGAGGGGTCGACCTCGTCGCGGCTGCCGATGCCGAGGCAGTCGGGGCAGGCGCCGTACGGTGCGTTGAAGGAGAAGTCGCGCGGCTGAAGCTCGTCCATGGAATGACCATGTTCGGGACAGGCGAGCGCGAGCGAGAAGAGGTGTTCCCCTTCGCCGAGCCCACCCGTAGCGCCGCTTGACGTACCACCCGCCTCGCCCTGGGGCTTGCCGTCGGGGCCGAGCACCTGGACAAGCACGCGCCCTTCGGCGAGCTTCGTCGCGTTCTCCACCGACTCGGCGATGCGGGTCGTGGCGGATTTCTTCAGCACGACGCGGTCGACGACAACGTCGATGAAGTGCTTGATCTTCTTGTTCAAGGTGATAGGCTCGCCCGTGAGCTTCACGATTTCGCCATCGATGCGCACGCGGGAAAAGCCCTCCTTCGCAAGGTCGGCGAAGAGCTTCGTGAACTCGCCCTTGCGGCCCGTGACTACAGGCGCCATGATAATCGCGCGAGTGCTTTCATCGGCGGCGAGCGCGAGGATATCGTCGGTCACCTGGTCGGTCGTCTGCTTCTTGATGACGCGCCCGCACTCCGGGCAGTGAGGGATGCCCACGCGCGCGAACAGAAGGCGCAGGTAATCGTAGATTTCAGTAGTGGTGCCCACGGTGGAGCGCGGGTTTCTCGAGGTGGTCTTCTGGTCGATGGAGACCGCCGGGGACAAGCCGTCGATGCTGTCGAGGTCGGGCTTGCTCATCTGGCCCAGGAACATGCGTGCATAACTCGACAGGCTTTCCACATAGCGTCGCTGACCCTCGGCGTACATGGTGTCGAAGGCAAGGCTTGACTTGCCCGAGCCCGAAAGACCGGTTATGACGACCAGCTTGTCGCGCGGGATTTCCAGATCGACGTTTTTGAGGTTATGCTCGCGAGCGCCCTTGATGACGATCGAGTTTTGTCCCATGTTCCCTCATCTTCCAAAGATATCTGTTTAGCCGAACGATTGTATCGCAGCGCGCGCGAGGCCATCAATGAGAAAACATCTGTTCGCTAAAACGGCACAGGATGTTCGACGGGTGGAACATAGTTGCACCACTCTCGACGAGATGTAGCTGCACAACCCTAGACGGGACGCGACTGCACCGCCCTCGGCAAGCCGCCCAAGCCTTGCAGGCACGTGAGGGGCCCAAAGCCCGCTTCCCCGATGGAGTTCCCTTGATGCCGCATTCCATTTGCTACACTGTTAGCCATGGAAGACACACCGAAAACCCGAAAACGGCGAGAGCGCGAGAAGCGGACGGTTTCCCAGATGATCGCGCTGTATTGCGCCGCGAACCACAAAGATGAGCCGCATGAGGCCCGTGCAGTATGCGGGAAGCCCCTGTGCGCCGCATGCGCCGAGCTCGATGCGTACTGCGCGAAGCGCACGGAGCGCTGCTTGAAGATGCACGAGAAGAAGGATTGCAACTCGTGCCCCATCCACTGCTACGCGCCCGCGAAGCGCGAGGCGATTCGCGCCGTCATGCGCTTCTCAGGCCCGCGCATGCTCTTCACCCACCCCGTCGCCGCCCTTCGCCACCTTCTGGGAAAATGACGTACTAACGAGGAAGCGCCTGGTCATGCACCTTCTTAAGCCGTTCCACCGACAGATGCGTGTACACCTGCGTGGTGGAAAGCTGGGCATGCCCGAGCATTTCCTGGACGCTGCGCAAATCGGCGCCGCCGTTGAGAAGGTCGGTCGCGAAGGTATGGCGCATATCGTGCGGCGACAGGGAGTCGTCGAGCCCCGCCTCGCGCACCGTCGCCTTGAACATCTTGCGCATCGCGTCGGTCTTCATCTGGTTGCCGCGCGTCGACACGAAAAAGTACGGGCACTCCTTGCCGTCGAGCAGCTTCGGGCGCGCCACGAGCGCGTATCGTCTGAGGGAGTCCACGGCCAAATCGTGCAAAGGAACGATGCGTTCCTTCGAGCCCTTGCCGAACAGGCGCGCCTGGCCCTCGTCGAAGTCGATATTGGCAGCGAGTAGCCCCGACGTCTCCGAGATGCGCGCACCGCACGCGTAGAGGAATTCGAGTATCGCCTGGTCGCGCATGTCGGTGAGCGACTGCTCGCGGGGGCGCCCCTTCAAATCGCGCGAAGCATGGACCGACAGCAGGCGTGCCATATCGCGCGGGCGAAGAACCTGCGGGAGGTGTTTTCCGCTCTTCGGCCCGATGAGCGCGCTCGCCGGGTTGGCGTCCACACGGCCGGTCACATTTAGCCAGCGGAAAAACGTGCGCAGCGCCGAAAGACGGCGGTTGACCGTCCTGCGCGAATAGCGCGCCGCATCGAGCTGGGCCAGATAGCGCCGCAGATCTCGATGACTTGCATGAAGCGCATCGAGCTTCTCGCGATAAGCCCACCGGCCATAGTCCCCTAAGTCGGTCCGATAGGCGCGAACGGTGTTGCCCGAAGCGTTTCGCTCTGCAACGAGCGCAGAGCAGAAGTCATCGATAGCGCATGAGACCACGGCGTCAATCTGCTGCTCCTCAGCGACAGCCTCATCACCCGCCACCGAGGAAGATCGCTTGTTTTCCGCAGCCATAAGCTAACGCTTGCCCCCTTCTTCCGAAGGCAGGAGCCCGCGCTGGCGCAGCTGGCCGCAATAGTCTGCAAGCGCCTCGGACCCGCGGCGTGCGTAGGCCGCATAGCGCTCGCGCTTGTTGCGGATTCGCTCGTCAAGCGGGCGCATAATGCCGAAATTGACGTGCATCGGCTGATACCCCGTCGTCTGAGGGTCGGTCGCGTAGCCCATGAGCGCGCCGAACGCCGTATCCTCGGAAAGAGGAAGCGGCTTCTCGCCCGAAAGCTCGGCCACGACGGCGAGCGACGAATGGAGCCCCGAGCGAATGGCCTCGCAATAGCCTTCCGTGCCGGCGAGCTGCCCCGCCACATGGACGGGAACGCCCCACCGCGCCTCAATCTCTGGGCGGAACCTCAGGTTGGAGTCGAGAAGCGAAGGCGCGTTGATGAAGGTGTTGCGGTGCATGACCCCATAGCGCGCGAACTCGGCGCTCTCGAGCCCCGGAATCATGCGGAACACACGCCGCTGCTCGGGAAACGTGAGGTTGGTCTGGAAGCCGACAAGGTTGTAGCTTTCGCCATGGGCGTCCTCGGCGCGCAGCTGGAGCGCTGCCCAAGGCCTGCGACCCGTACGCGGGTCGGTAAGCCCCACGGGTTTCAAGGCCCCAAAACGGGGCGCGTCGATTCCCGTGCGGGCGATCTCCTCGATCGGCTGGCACGCCTGAAAGAGGTCCTTCGACTCGAACTCCCGTTTGATCACGCGCTCAGCCCCCACCAATTCCTGAGCGAAAGCCTCGTATTCCTCCTTGCTGAACGGGGCGTTCAGGTAATCGCCCGCGCCCTCCTCGTAGCGACTTTGGGAGAAGAGCTTCTCGCGGTCGAGGGACTCCGCCATGACGACGGGCGCCGCAGCGTCGAAGAAGGCTAGGTTGTCAGAACCTGTTGCTTCGCACAGCGACTGGGCCAGATCGCCCTCGGTCAAAGGACCGGTGGCGACGATGAGCGCGTCGACGCCCACCGCCTCCTCATCAAGACTCCTTGCGAGACGACGGGAGATCTCAATGCAAGGATGGGCGCAAAGGCGCGCCGTGACCTCGCCCGAGAACGCATCGCGGTCAACGGCGAGCGCGCCGCCCGCGGCCACCCGGTTGCGCATCGCAATCTCGATAAGGTGCGACCCGAGCGCAGAGAGCTCCGCCTTGAGCATTCCCGCAGCACTGTCGGGGTTGATGCTCTTAAGCGAGTTCGAGCACACGAGCTCCGCGGCGTTACCGGTTTTATGCACGGCGGTGCCCACCTCGGGGCGCATCTCGACAAGCTCCACACGAATGCCGCGATCGGCGAGCTGGAGCGCCGCCTCGCTGCCCGCGAGCCCTGCGCCCAAAATGCGCACCACACGTTGACTGTCGCCCATCGATTCCTCCTCGAAAGCAAAAGGCAGCGGGCGAAAGACCCGGCCTCTCAGTGCAAAAGAGCGGGCACGGCGCCCGCGTCGTGAGATTATACCAGAGGGCGCACCACCGGCCCGAAGCGCCCGTCGGGATACCGCTGCACCTCCCCTTCCTGCTCGAGCTTCGCCAAGCGCAGCATGAGCCAGACCCACGGGTCCTCGCCAGTAGGCGCACACTCTCGCGCGATATCGCGGAGCTTTTCCATCCCTAAAGGCTCGGCCCGAAGCGCCGCGAGGAGGGAATCGGCGGCCTGACGGCCCGCCAAAGCGCCATCCCCTGAGCCCTCACCCGAGAAGATCTCCTGCCTCAAGCATCCGTATATGCTGAAAAGGGCATCGAGAAACGTATCGTCGTCGATGATAGGCACCGCCCCTTGCGAAATCAGGCGATTTGCCCCGCGGGAGGACGCCGATGTTATCGACCCAGGTACGGCAAGAACCTCGCTTCCTGCCGCGAGCGCCTCATCTGCGGTGGAGAAGGTGCCCGAAGGCAGCCCCGCCTCGACGATGAGCGTTGCCGCGGAGAGGCTTGCTATGAGGCGGTTCCTCGCGCGGAAGGCATACGGCACCGGCGGGAACGTCCAGTCGCGCTCGGAGACGACAGCGCCCCCGCCATCGATGATCGACTGGAAGAGCGCAGCATTTTCCGCCGGGTAGATACGGTCGCAGCCGCCGCCGAGAAACGCCACCGTCGGCGCGCCTTCGGCAATCGCCGCGCGATGGGCCTCGGAATCGCACCCGCGCGCGCCGCCCGATACGATAACAAGGCCCCGTGCAGCGGCGAGCGTCGAGAAGCGCCGCGCGCATCCGCGCCCGTAGGGTGTCGCCTTACGGGCGCCCACGACAGAGAGCGAGGGCATCCGCAAGACCGTGACATCGCCGATCACGTACAGGCGATCGGGAGGAGAACCGCACCGCAAAAAGCACTCGGGGTAGTCTTCACTCCCCCGCTCGACGACCGATTTAGGCCCAGAGAGCACCGCGGTCTGCGCAGCCGTCGCGCTCATACGCCCACCCCTTCCCTCACCCGGAAACTGAGCGCCTCGCACAGATGCGTCATCAGCACTTCGTGGGACTCTTCCATATCGGCAATGGTGCGCGCAACGGAGAGGGTGCGCATGATGGCGCGGCCGCTCATGTTGTGGGCTTTCGCGGACTGCTCGAAGAACTCGCGGCTCGACTCGGAAAGGTGGCAATCGCGCACCAAGTCGGCCGGCCGTCTTGGTCCCGACGCGGCCTTATCGGGAGAAACGGATGCCGACACGCGAGCCCCCGCGTCGTGCAGCGACCTCCACCGCGCGAACTCCCTCGCTTTCAACACCCCTTCCCGTAGCGTCTCCGACGACGTTCCCGACCCCGTCGCGATTACGTCGCTCGGGGGAATCCTCTGAACATCGAGATGCAAATCGATTCGATCCATAAGCGGACCCCCTATGCGTCCTTGGTAGTTCTTCACCTGGGTGAGCGTGCACGTGCATGCGGTCTCCTCGTCCCCCAAATGACCGCACGGGCAAGGGTTCGAAGCCGCGACCAGCATGAACCTCGCGGGGAACGTGACCGTGCCGTCGGCGCGGGTAAGTCTGACCTCCCCGGTTTCCATCGGCTGGCGTATGCCCTGCAGAACCGAGCTCTTGAATTCGGATAGCTCGTCGAGGAAGAGCGCGCCGTTGTGCGCAAGTGTTATCTCGCCCGGGCGAATCGGGGACCCTCCCCCGACCAGCCCCGCAAGCGATGCCGAATGGTGGGGCTTGCGAAACGGCCGCACCCCCGACAGGATCGCTGCGATCGATTCCCCCGCCACCGAATGGATAAGAGCAGTTTCAAGCGCCTCTTCCTGCGAGAGGGGTGGCAAAAGCGAGGGCAGCCGCGAGGCAAGCATGGTCTTGCCCGACCCAGGAGGCCCCATCATGAGCACCCCATGCCTTCCCGCAGCCGCTATCTGCAGGGCGCGCTTGGCGACCTCATGCCCTGCGACATCGCGAAAATCGAGATCGCACACAGCGCTTTCAGGAACAAGGGGCGAGAGCAAGGGCAAGTCGGCTGCCGCGCGCATCCCGCCGAGAAATCGCAGGCCGTACTGGGCGAGCCCATCGACGCTCACCGTTTCGCCGTCCTCGGCGCACACAAGCGAGCAACCCCTCTTTTTAGCGCACAACGCGAAGGCGAGCGAGCCTGCCACGCCGCGCACGAAGCCCTCGAGCGAAAGCTCCCCGACGAACAGGCGGTTCTCGATGCAGGCACGATCGATTTGCCCCGTTGCGGCCAGAAGCGCAACGGCAATGGGCAGATCGAGGCCCGAGCCGGTCTTTCTCAGGGAGCTCGGCGCAAGGTTAACAACGATTTTGTCGCTCGGCATCTGGAACCCGCTCGACCGAAGGGCGGCCCGCACGCGCTCACGCGCCTCTTGGACCGAAGCGTCGCCCATGCCCACGATAGAGAAGCCTGGAAGCCCGTTTGACACCGCAACCTCGACGTCGACGGGTATCGCCTCGACCCCGCGCAGCGTCGCGCCGAGCACCGTGCATCGGCCATACATCACCAACCAACCCCGAACGCGTCGATATGATGACGAATGAATGCGCGATCGGGTCCGATAAGGGTGAGCGCGACAACGTCGAAGCGGACCGGCACGTCGGTTACCTCGGAATGCTCGAGATACAAGCAGGCAATCTTCTCGTAACGCGCGCGCTTCTCCTTGGTGACGGCCTCCCCGGGAAGGCCGTTTGCGGCGCTCGTCCTGGTTTTCACCTCCACGAACACGATGGTGTCCCCATCGAAGGCGATGATGTCCGCTTCCCCGGCGATGCAGGTCCAGTTGCGCTCGACGATATCGTAGCCGCGCCTCGCGAGGTAGCGCGCGGCCGCCTCCTCGCCCTTGCGGCCAAGGTCCTTGTTGTGCATGTTCTTCTTGCTCGATGAGCCCTTTTTGGGCTTGCGCTGCTTCGGGGCGGGATCCTCTCCGGACGCGCAAGCGACAGGTTGGTTCGTCATGATGGTGCTCCTTTCTCGGGGACGGAGCAACATCATAGAGACGCATCCTGCCAGAACATGCACAGGGTCCTTGCCGATTCCTTACGCCTAAGGTGGCAATCCGCGGCAGCGAATGCCAAGGAAAGGAGCCGGATACACGTTGCAAAGTCGTCGCGAAGGAGAAAATACCTGACACAATATCGCCAGCAAATCGCAAAAACCTGGCAGGAACCTGGCAAGAATCAAGCAGCGATTCGCCTCACCAGCGTCGAAGGTCGCAGTCGTTAGCCAAAAGCGGCGAAAACCTTGCTAGAACAGCGTTTGCTGCGTGAACGCCGTGCAGAAGCTCTTGCGGTGAATGGGGCTTAAGCCCACGCGCTCGATGGCGTCGATGTGGGCTTGACTTGCATACCCCTTGTTCTCGGCAAAGTGATACTCGGGATAGCTCTCCGCATAGCGGCACATGAGCGCATCCCTCTCGACTTTCGCCACAATGGAAGCCGCCGCTATCGATGCGCATTTTCCGTCGCCCTTCACGACATTGACCTCGCGCGGATCGAGATGCAGCGGATTACCGTCGAGGAGTATGACATCGGGATGCACGCCCGTTTGCTCGATTGCCTTAACAGCGCTTGAGAACGCGAGCCTAAGCGACGCCGTCATGCCGCGGTCGTCGATGTAGGAGGGCTCGACGTAGTGCACGTCCCAGGCAAGCGCGACACGCTTCACCTCTGCCGCGATGCGCTCGCGATCGGCAGGCTTCACCTGCTTGGAGTCGTTCAAGCCCGCAATCTTCAAGTCCGCAGGCAAGACGACGGCGCCGACCGCCAAGGGCCCCGCAAGCGGGCCGCGGCCCACCTCGTCGAGCCCGACCACAACAGCATGGGGGTTCTCTCCGCACAGCGAGCGCTCGAAAGAGTACATTGAGGCCAAGCGTGCCTCCTCGTTGGCCTCAGCCTGAAGGCGCCTCTTCGCCACGGCGAGCGCGCTTCGAACGCCCTTGCGCTCGTCTGCTACGAGCGCGCGCTCGAGCACAGCAAACTCCTCCGCATCGGCCTCGGAAAGCCTCTTCTTTATCTCGGCGACCGTCACGCCCATGAGCGTCTCCTTCGAACTTCCACGCCTCTGCGCGCACGCGCGCCGTGGCCACGATACAAGAAAAGGCCCCGAGGGGCCTTTTCAATGGATGCAAACGAAGTGTTCGCCTTAGCGGAACGACTTCTCCTTGATTTTCGCAGCCTTGCCAACCTTCTTGCGGAGGTAGTACAGCTTGGCGCGACGCACGTCGCCACGGCGGGTAATCTCGATCTTGTCGATCTTGGGGGAGTGAACCGGGAAGGTACGCTCGACGCCCACGGAGAAGCTGATCTTGCGAACGGTGAAGGTCTCGCGGCAGGAAGCACCATGACGGCGGATGACGTCGCCCTGGAACACCTGGATACGCTCGCGGTTGCCTTCGACGATGCGGTAGTGGACTTTCACGTTGTCGCCCACTTTGAAATCAGGGATGTCCTGCTTGATTTGCTGCTGCTCGATAGCGCGAATGATGTCCATCTTCGTTTCCTTCTATGCTCTCTTTTGAAACCGTTTTTGTACATATCGGTGTAAAGACACAGTTGGACATTATACTGCGCACGTTAACCAAGCGCAATAGCATTGCACTTGAAATCCGACGAGTTTCCGAGAGAGGTCCTGGACTGCTCTTCTTGACGAAGCGTCGTATACATCCCGGTCTTTACGTTGATACTTTTCACTCTCGCTAAATGAGCGTGAGCAAAGCGTAGGATACCACACCTGCCACCGCGCAGCCAAGAAGTGATTTCGTCCTCCACGCCACCACCACGACTACGGCACTCGCAACCAGGGGCATAGCCGCGGGCCATATACCGGCAGCGAACATTCCAGGCGAGAGCAGATCGTTCGCGACGAGCGCGGCAAAGGCCGCCGAGGGAATGAAGCCGAGCGCACGCTCCACGGCGTCGGGCAGCGAGCGCCCCTTCAGAAGAAAGAGCGGCAGCACGCGGCAGGCGAGCATCGTCACCATGCACGACCCCAAGACGATGAAGTACTCCTCCCACGTCATTCGCGCTCACCTCCCTTCTTGCTAGCGCCTTCCCCGCCGACGCACGCCTCCTCGATGCGAGCCTCGTACGCCGCACTCTCGCGCGAGCGCGCAAGACGCACCTGGGACACGCACAAGGCGGCGACAACGCCCGCTACCGCGCCGAGAAGGATCGCGGGGCCGGTGAGCCCCACCAGCTTGAACACGTAGACGCCGAGCATCGCGACCGCGGCGGCAACCACGTTTTCCACATTCGCTTTCTGCGTGCACAGAAGGCAGATGAAGATCGAGGTCATGGCGAAGGAGGCGATCGCGAGCGGGATGCCGATAGCGTTGCCCACCAGCACGCCGACCGTGCACGAGAGCGTCCAGGAGGTGCACGAGAACAGGTTCACGAACAGGGCCCGACGCACCGACCAGCCCCCCTCCTCGAATTTGAGGGTGTTCACGCCGTAGCTCTCGTCGGTCACCGTGGCGGCGAAGAGGAACGCAAGGCGCTTGCGCACGCCGATGCAGTGGGGGGCGAACGCGGCCGAGTAGAGCATCTGGCGCGTGTTCACGAACGACACGCTCGCGATAATGGACGCGATAGGCGCGCCAGCGAGCCACATATTGGGAATCATGAACTGGCCCGCGCCCGAGTAGAACAGCACGGACATGGCGAATACCTGCAGCGCATTGAGCCCGATGGAGTCGCACAGGATGCCGCACGGCACGCCGATGGCGACGTAGCCGAGCACGATGGGGAGCGCCGCGGTGAAGCTGGCTTGCAAATCGGTTTTTAGGTTGGTCATAGCTCTTTACACGTGAAGGGAATGGGGTTCGAACAGGTTCTGGAAGCGGGATTTCGCATAGCGGTCGGTCATGCCGGCGATGTAGTCGGTCGCAGCGCGCACGTCGTCGCCTTCCGAGATGGCGCGGTACTCGACGGGAATCTCGCCTGGGTTCTCGATGTAATAGGAGAAGAGCACATCGATGAGGCGCATCGCCTTCGCCACTTCCTCCATAACGGTATCGCAGGTGTAGACGTTGTCGAAGAGAAACTCGCGCAGCTCGGCCATGGCGTCCCACACGCGCGGCGACAGGCGGATATCGTCTTCGGCAGCCGATGTGCGGACCGCGTCGACCACGAGCGTCTCGATGCGCGAGGAGTGGTCGCACCCGAGCACCTCGTGCGTCGAGGGGGGAAGGTCTCCCTCGCAAAGGACGCCCGCGCGGATGGCGTCATCGATGTCGTGGTTCACATACGCGATGCGATCGGCCACGGCGACGATGCGCCCCTCGAGGGTTTCGGCGCGAACGGGCCCCGTATGGCAGAGTATCCCGTCGCGCACCTCGGGCATGAGGTTCAGACCTCGCCCACCGTTCTCGATCGTCTCGACCACGCGAAGGCTTTGCTCGTTGTGGCGGTACAGGGCGGCAGCCTCGGGACTTTCGGGGTCCACGCCGCGAACGCGGGCGATTGCACGGCACAGCGCGTCCTCGCCCGTGTGGCCGAAAGGCGTGTGCCCCAGGTCATGGCCGAGCGAGATGGCCTCGGCAAGATCCTCGTTGAGGCCGAGCGCCCGCGCGATGGTGCGCGCTATCTGAGAAACCTCCAGAGTATGCGTGAGGCGCGTGCGGAAATGGTCGCCCTCCGCCGCAAGGAAGACCTGCGTTTTATGTGAAAGCCTCCGAAACGATTTCGTATGGAGGATCTTGTCGCGATCGCGCTGGAAGTCGTTTCGCAGGAAATCGGGATCGCTCGAGCGGTCGCGACCGTCGGACTCGTCGGAGAACGCCGCGTCCGGTGAAAGGAGCTCATGCTCGCGGAACTGCTGATCCCCCCTAGTGACGATGCGCATCATTGCTCCTGACCTCGATTTCCCAATTACCCGAAGTGTAGCAGAAGTCGGCGCTATCCGACGCGCGCGGCAACCTCGCGTGCGGCATCTTGGGGCGGAAACACGCCGAACTCGGTGATGATGCCGGAAATAAGCTCGGCGGGCGTCACGTCGAAGGCGGGGTTGTACACATCGACCCTGTCAATCGGCTGCGGCAGGACCTCGCTTGGATCGCGCTCCTCGATGGGGATAGCCGAACCGTCGGGCAGGGAGACGTCAAACGTGCTCGCAGGCGCGGCAACGTAGAAGGGGATGCTGTGGTGGTGCGCGAGAACAGCTACCCCATAGGTACCTATCTTGTTGGCGACGTCTCCGTTCGCGGTGATTCGATCAGCTCCGACGACGACGAAATCGACCATTCCCTTACCCATAAGGCTTGCCGCCATGTTGTCGCAAATTACCGTCACAGGCACGCCCGCACGGGAAAGCTCCCAGCTCGTGAGTCGCGCACCCTGGCCCACCGGACGCGTCTCGTCGGCGAAGACGCGCTCGACCTTGCCCTGCTCGGCGGCGGCATACACCACGCCGAGCGCTGTGCCGAAAAACACGGTGGCAAGGCTTCCCGCGTTGCAGTGCGTAAGGATGCGAGCGTGCTCAGGGACGAGAGCTGCCCCCGCGGCGCCGATTGCTCGGTTCACCGTCTCATCCTCTCGTTCGATGCGAAGCACCTCGTCGAAGAGGGAGTCGGCCACCTCGCCAGGTGCCGCCCCCTCCGCAACGAGACGCTTCGCGAGGGACTCCATGCGCGCAGTGGCCCACATGAGGTTCACCGCCGTCGGGCGCGCCGCAGAAATCTCAGCGGCAACGGGCCCAAGCGCCCCCAGGAAGCTCTCCCCCGCCTCGGAGCATCCGTGCAACACGGCACCACGAGCACCCTCGTTCACCGCCCAAAGTGCCACGGCGGCAGCCCCCGCAGCACCGATGGCAGGGGCTCCGCGCACCGCGAGCGTCTTTATGGCATCTACGACGCAACGCCAGCTGCCCGTCGAGCAAAAACATTCCTCACCAGGTAAAAGACGCTCGTCGAGATAGGTGAGCTCCGCTCGTCCGTTCGCATCGCGCCCAAGGCGCACGCTGCGAGGAAGGCGGGTGAGGTCGATGGAAGGTTGCACGAGAAGCCCCCGTCTCCTTAGAACTCGGCATTGCCGACGGTGCGCGGATGCGGGATGACATCACGGATGTTCTGGACGCCGGTAAGGTACATGACGAGGCGCTCGAAGCCCAGACCGAAGCCCGCATGGCGGCAGGAACCGTAACGGCGCAGGTCGCAGTAGTACTTGTACTGTGCCGGATCCATCCCGAGCTCGCCGATGCGGCGCTCGAGCACATCGAGGCGCTCCTCGCGCTGACTGCCGCCGATGATCTCACCGATGCCTGGCACGAGGCAGTCAGCCGCAGCAACGGTCTTGCCGTCGTCGTTCAGCCTCATGTAGAACGCCTTGATTTCGACAGGATAATCCGTCACGAAGGTCGGGCGCTTGAAGTGCTCTTCAGTGAGGAAGCGCTCATGCTCGGTTTGCAGGTCGATTCCCCAGCTCACGGGGTATTCGAATGTGTGACCCTTCGCAACCGCATCCTCGAGGATGGATACAGCCTCAGTGTAGGTCACCCGCGCGAAATCGCTCGTCGCCACGTGCGTCAGACGCTCGATAAGTCCCTTGTCGACAAACTTGTTCAACATCGCAAGCTCGTCGGGGCAGCGATCCATCACCTCGTTGATGACGTGCTTCAGCATGTCTTCCGCGAGGTTCATATCGTCTTCAAGGTCGGCGAAGGCGATCTCGGGCTCGACCATCCAGAACTCGGCCGCATGGCGCTTCGTGTTGGAGTTCTCCGCGCGAAACGTCGGCCCGAAGGTGTACACGTCGCCAAAGGCCATGGCGAAGTTCTCGGCATTGAGCTGGCCGGACACGGTAAGACTTGCCGGCTTGCCGAAGAAGTCGCGGCTCCAGTCAACCTCCCCCGCGTGAAGTTCCCCACCCGACTCGGCAGCAGTTTTCTCGCTCACGCGCGGCACGTCTTCCATATCGAGCGCGGTCACGCGGAACATCTCGCCTGCCCCCTCGCAGTCGGACGCCGTGATGATCGGGGTGTTCACATAGACGAATCCGCGGTCCTGGAAAAAGCTGTGGATAGATGCGGCCGCAACGCTGCGGATGCGGAAAACGGCGCGAAACAAGTTCGTGCGCGGACGGAGATGCTGCTGGGTGCGCAGAAACTCGACGGTGGCGCGCTTCTTCTGCAGCGGGTAGTCCGGCGCGGAGATGCCTTCGACGGAAATACTCTCAGCGGTAAGCTCGAATGGCTGCTGCGCCTCGGGTGTGAGCTTCAGCGTACCCTTGCAGATAAGGGCGGCGCTCACGTTCTGAGCTGCGATCTCGTCGTAGTTTTCCAGCGTTTCGCGGCTCATCACCACCTGGAGGTCGCGAAAGCAGCTTCCGTCGTTCAAGGTGACGAAGCCGAAGTTCTTCATATCGCGCACCGAGCGGACCCAACCCGCCACGGTGATTTCCTTGCCCCCGAACGCGTCGACGTCGGCGAACAGCTGGGCGATTTTCGTGCGTTGCATCATTCCCCTTCCCATGATATGCGCAAAAGGGGCCGAGCGCGAAACGCCCGACCCCTGCAAAGATGAACCTGTGGTCGTGCTACTCTTCTTCGAGCGCAGCCTGGGCCGCAGCGAGGCGGGCGACAGGCACGCGGTACGGCGAGCAGCTGACGTAATCGAGGCCGATCTTGTTGAACGTGTGGATGGAATCCGGGTCGCCACCGTGTTCGCCGCAGACGCCGCAGACCAGGTCGGGATTGCCCTCATGGCCGAGCTTGACGCCCATCTCCACGAGCTTGGCCACGCC
Organism: Ellagibacter sp.; assembly: GCF_048412355.1. NCBI lineage: Bacteria > Bacillati > Actinomycetota > Coriobacteriia > Eggerthellales > Eggerthellaceae > Ellagibacter > Ellagibacter sp. Next base: position 67,800 of record NZ_DBFSAP010000004.1, on the reverse strand, counting down.
CGGGTCGATCGTGGCGAACGGGTTGTACGGAAGCAGGTGCTCCTGCAGGTACTGCGGCACGAACTCGGCCTCGACGTCATCGCGGCTGAAGCCGAACGTCGTCTGGGTGAGGTCGTTGGTGCCGAAGGAGAAGAAGTCTGCCTGCGTAGCGATCTCGTCGGCGGTGACGGCGGCACGCGGCAGCTCGATCATGGTGCCGACCTCGATATCGAGCTCGACGCCCTCTTCGGCGGCCACTTCCGCGATGATCTTCTCGGCGACGGCGCGCAGCTTCTCAAGCTCGGCGACGGTCGACACGAGCGGGATCATGATCTCGGGCTTCGGATCGAGGCCTTCCTTCTTGAGCTTCGCGGTCGCAGTCGCGATGGCGCGAACCTGCATCTCGGGGAGGATCGGGTACACGATGCCGAGGCGGCAACCGCGCAGGCCCAGCATCGGGTTCTGCTCGGCGAAGCCGTCGATGCGCTCCATGAGCATGCGCTTCTCGGCGATGAGGGTCTTGTCCCCGCCCGTCGCCTCGAGGCGCGCGATTTCGACATCGAGCGCGCGCGGGCTCTCGAGGAACTCGTGCAGCGGCGGATCGAGCAGACGCACGATGACCGGCAGCCCGTCCATTTCCTTGAACATGCCGTAGAAGTCGCCGGTCTGGGCCTCGAAGAGCTCGCCGACTGCCTTCTCGCGCACAGCATCGTCGTCGTTCAAGATGAAGGTCTGGATGATCTGTTTGCGCTCGCCCAAGAACATGTGCTCGGTGCGGCACAGTCCGATGCCCGATGCGCCGAAGTCGCGGGAAAGCTTCGCGTCCTCGGGGTTGTCCGCATTCGCGCGGACGCCGAGCTTGCGGAACTCGTCGGCCCACTCGAGGATGGTGTCAAGATCGCCGGTGAGCTCGGGCATTACCAGGTCGACTGCGCCCAGGACAACAATGCCGGAGGTGCCGTCGAGCGAGATCATGTCGCCCTCTTTGATGACAACGTCGGTGCCGGCAACCGTCGCCTGCTTCTTCTCGGCGTCGATCTTCAGGGCCTCCACGCCGCACACGCACGGGGCGCCCATACCGCGGGCGATGACGGCGGCATGCGAGGTCTTTCCGCCATGGGAGGTGAGGATGCCCTCGGCGGCGATCATGCCGGCGAGGTCGTCGGGGTTGGTCTCCCAGCGGACGAGCACGCACTTGCGGCCGGCTTCAGCGGCGGCGACGGCATCGGCGGAGGAGAACACGGCTTCACCCACTGCTGCGCCGGGGCTCGCGTTCAGGCCGCGAGCGAGCACGTCGTAGTCGGCGTTCTTGTCAAACTGCGGGTGGAGCAGCTGGTCGAGCTGGTCGGGAGCGACGCGGCGGACGGCCTCCTTCTTGTCGATGAGGCCCTCCTTCTCCATGTCGATGGCGATATGGAGCGCGGCGGCGGCGGTGCGCTTGCCCACGCGGGTCTGCAGCATGAAGAGCTTGCCCTGCTCGATGGTGAACTCGATGTCCATCATGTCGTGGAAGTGGTTCTCCAGAAGCACGAAGATTTCCTCGAGCTCACGACCCGCTTCCTCGAGGCCTTCCACATGCTTGAGCTCGGCGATGGGGCTCGTGTTGCGGATGCCCGCGACGACGTCTTCGCCCTGGGCGTTCACCAGGTAGTCACCGTAGAATTCCTTCGCGCCGTTGGCCGGGTTGCGCGTGAACGCGACGCCCGTGGCCGACGTGTTGCCCTTGTTGCCGAAGACCATGCACTGCACGTTGACGGCGGTGCCCAGGTCGTCGGAGATCTTGTTCTTCTTGCGGTAGAGGACCGCACGGGGGTTGTTCCAGCTGCCGAACACCGCCTCGATGGCGAGCTTGAGCTGCACCATCGGATCCTGCGGGAACTGCACGGAGCCCTCGACGACGAGCGCCGGGTATTCCTCGCCCGAGACGTTCTCGGTGAAGATGCCCTTGAACTCAGCGACGAGCTCTTGCAAGTCTTCCGCGGTAAGGTCGGTGTCGGACTTCACGCCGCGCACCGCCTTCATGGCGTTGATGGCGTTCTCGAACAAATCGCCGTCAAGCCCCATGACGACGTTCGAGAACATCTGGATGAAGCGGCGGTAGGAGTCCCACGCGAAGCGGGGGTTCTCGGTCTGCTTGATGAGGCCGTTGATGGAATCGTCGTTCAGGCCGAGGTTCAAAACCGTATCCATCATGCCGGGCATCGACATGGGAGCACCGGAACGGACGGAGACGAGCAACGGATCTTCCGCATCGCCGATCTTCTTTCCGATACGGTTCTCAAGATCGAGACGATACTCGTGGATCGTGTCGAGAACGCCTTCCGGCCATACGTTGCCGGCGTTGGCGTACTCCATGCACGTCTGACAGGAAATCGTGAATCCCGGAGGAACGGGAAGGCCGATGTTGGCCATCTCGGCGAGGTTCGCGCCCTTGCCGCCGAGCGTCGCCTTCATGGTGGTGTTGCCCTCGGTTACGTTGTTTCCCTGAGCGTCTTTGCCAAACGCATAGACGCGCTTCACTGGTTCGGTCACCTTGTTCTCCTTACAAGCTCCGGTTACCTTTTTACCCATGACGTCGGAAAACGTGACTTGCGAAGACACATTTCGCGCACATTTCCCTAACGTTTCGAGCACTAGTCAACTATACCAGTAGGTGCGGGGTGCAGGCGCTCGTAGTAGCGCAATATCTCTTGAGCGGTCTCCTCGACGGCACGGTTTTCAGTGTGAACGACGATAGCACCGAGCCTGCGCATGAGCGCACGCGCCGACTCGAGGTCCTCATAGACATAGGTGGGGTCGGCATAGCTGCTCGCGACGCCCACGGCATTGCCGAGCCTGCGAGCGCGGATGCCAACGAGCACCTCGGGTGTCGTCATGAGGCCGAACAGGTGCGTCGGGTCGACGTCGTAGATCTCGCGAGGAGGCTCGGTGTGGGGGTCGAGCGGAACGTTCGCCACCTTGTAGCCCTGCTGAGACAGATAAATCGACGTCGGCGTCTTCGACGAGCGCGACACGCCGAGCAAAACGATGTCGGCCTGCGTGAGGTCTTGGGGGTTTCTGCCATCGTCGTGGGCGATGGTGAACTCGATTGCCTCGATGCGGCGGAAGTAATGCTGGTCGGCCACATGAAGACCGCCGGGCTTCGAGGACGGCTCGAGGCCCGAAAGGTCTGAAATGGCGTCGATGACTTGGGTCATCAGGTCGATTGCGATGATGTCGGGCTCGGAGGCTGCGAACTCGGCCAAGCGAGTGCGCAGTTCCTTGTCGACAATCGTGTAGCAGACGAGGATCTTAGGCGAGCCCTTGAGCTCGCGATGAAGCTGCATATGGTCTTCGAGGAAACGCTTCACCTCGTCGAACTTGCGCACCTTCGGCAATACCTCGATGCAGGGGTTTGTCACCCCGAACTGTGCGGCGGCGGCGCGGGCCAAAGACTGCGCCGTCAATCCCACAGAGTCGCTGACGACGTGAATCGTCGGCAGGGGCGTCCTGTTCGTGTGCACAACGAAATCCATCTCTCGCCTGGCTTTTCCTGTTTAAGTGGGCTACTTTTGGGCCTTCTTCGCCATCAACCCGAAATCGGCGACGTCGGTGAACACGCCGACGAAACGGTTGAGCAGGCGCAGTCGGTTCTCGCGCAGCGACGCGTTCTCGTCCATGACCATGACGTCCTCGAAGAAGGCGTCGATCGGCTCCTTGAGGGCCGCAAGGGCGTTGCATGCGGCGTCGAAGTCCTTGCACGCAAGCGCGGATGCGACCTTGTCCTCCCCTTCCCCGCATGCGTGAAGAAGCGCAAGCTCGGAGTCGCCGAGGATCGAGGTGTCGACCTCGCAGCCCAGCGCGGCGTCCGCAAGATTATGGGCGCGCGTGAAGGCGCCCGCGAGAGCCTCGTAGGTCTCGGGCTGCTCGGCACGGGCCGCATCGAGCGCGCAGGCGCGGGCGAAGAACTCGGCGGGGTCGATAACGCCCACAGCCGAGACGGCCTCGATGGAGTCGAGGAGGATTCCCTCGTCCTTCGCAATGGACTTCAGGCGCCCTGCAAAGAACTGCTCGACCTTTTCGGCCACGGCGGAGCGATCAAATTCAAGCCCTTGCTCGGCGTACGCGTCAAGCGACGCGGCGATGAGGTCTTTCAAGCTGACCATGGGCATCGTGCGCAGCATGGCGATGATGCCGATGGCGGCGCGGCGCACGGCGTAGGGGTCGGAAGAGCCCGTCGGGGGCTCATCGATGGCGAAGATGCCGCAGCAGGTGTCGAGCTTGTCGGCGATGGCGACGCACTTGCCGCAGATGTCAGAGGGGAGCTCGTCGCCTGCAAAGCGCGGACGGTAGTGCTCGCGAATGGCGGCACAGACCTCGGGGGCCTCACCTGCGGCCTCGGCGTAGTAGCCGCCCATGACGCCCTGCTGGTTGGTGAACTCGACGACGGCCTGCGAGACGAGGTCGGCCTTGGCCAGGTGCGCGGCGCGCACGGCGTTCGCGACGCCCGCCTCATCCTCGCCGGCGGCGGCAGCGGCCGCGCCCGCGAGCTTCTCCATGCGCTGGACCTTCTGCAGGGTGGTGCCGAGCTTCTCCTGGAACGTGACGATGCCGAGACGCTCGACGAATTCCTCCATCGGGCGCTTCAAGTCCTCGTCAAAGAAGAACTTCGCGTCGTCGAGACGCGGGCGCACAACACGCTCGTTGCCGGAGACGACGGTGTCGGAGACCTTCGGATCGGCGTTCGAGACGATCACGAACTCGCGGGTGAGCTTGCCCGCAGCGTCGAAAATTGGGAAATAGCGCTGGTTGGAGAGCATGGACTCGCAGATAATCTCCTGCGGGACGCGGAGGAACTCCTCGTCGAAGGTGCCGACGAGCACGGTCGGCCACTCGCAGAGGTTCACGACCTCGTCGAAGATGCGGGCGGGCGTGTCCACGTGGCTGCCGGGACGCTCTGCCTCAATAGCGGCGATGCCCTCGCGGATGGCGGCCTCGCGGGCCTCGGCGCCAAGCACGTAGGAATCCTCGAGCACCTGCTCGTAGGCGGCAGGCTCAGCAACGACGTGCTCGCCGGGCGCCAAAACGCGATGGCCGCGGGTGGTGTTGCCGCTCGTCACGTCGGCGTAGGTAACGGGCACGACCTCGGAGCCGAGGAGCGCGCAGATCCAGCGGATCGGGCGCACGAAGGTCTCGTGTTCGGAGCCCCAGCGCTGGGAGCGGTAGTTCGGCCACTCGATGGCGGCGATGACGTCGTGGCCGAGCGCCGACAGGATCGGCATCGCGGGCTCAGAGGGGACGTTCCTCTCGGCGAAGATGTACTCGTTGCCGTCCTCGTCAATCTTGCGGGTGAGCTCGGAGGCATCGATACCGCACTTGCGGGCGAAGCCGGCAGCAGCCTTGGTGGGGTTGCCGTCGGCGTCGAAGGCGATTTGGGCCTTGGGGCCGCGCTTGACCTCATGGACAGCCTCGGTGGCGCATGCCACGTCCGACACAATCGCGGCAAGGCGGCGCGGCGAGGAAACGACGCGCACATCGCCATGGGCAAGCCCGGCCTCGTCGAGCATCTTCACGACGAGCTTCGGAAGCTGCTTGGAAGCGTTGATCAGCGGCGCCGAGGGCATCTCCTCGGTACCGATCTCGAGCAGGAAATCCAGAGTATCTGCCATTTAGGCCACCTCGCCCTTCGTGGAATACGTGTCTTTCTTGCCAGCGACCTCGGCGAGATAGCTCTCGCAGCAGGCCTTGGCGACGGCGCGGACGCGCAGGATGTAGTTAGCGCGCTCGGTCGCCGAGATGGCGCCGCGTGCGTCGAGGATGTTGAACGCGTGGCTGCACTTCATGACGCAGTCGTAGGCCGGCAGCGGCAGCTTGCGCTCAAGGCAGGAGTGGCACTCGGCCTCGTACTCGTCGAACTTGCGGCGCATCAGCTCGACGTCGGCGACCTCGAAGTTGTAGGTCGAGAACTCGTACTCATTTTCATGGAAGACATCGCCATAGGTCATAGGCGTGCCGTCGGGCAGGTAGGACCACACGAGATCGTAGACGGAGTCGACGCCCTGCACGTACATGGCAATGCGCTCAAGGCCGTAAGTGATCTCGACGGGAACAGGATCAACCTCGATGCCGCCGACCTGCTGGAAGTACGTGTACTGCGTGACCTCCATGCCGTCCATCCACACTTCCCAGCCAAGACCCCACGCGCCGAGCGTCGGACTTTCCCAGTCGTCCTCGACGAAGCGCACGTCGTGCTCGGCGGGGTCGAGGCCGATGGCTTTAAGCGAGCCCAGGTAGAGCTCTTGGGAATCGACCGGGCAAGGCTTCAAGATGACCTGGAACTGGTAGTAGTGCTGCATGCGGTTGGGGTTCTCGCCGTAGCGGCCGTCGGCCGGGCGGCGGCACGGCTGCGGATAGCAGGTGCGCCAAGCGTTGGGCCCGAGGCTGCGCAGCGTGGTAGCGGTGTGGAACGTGCCCGCGCCCACCTCGCTGTCGTAGGGCTGCATGACGACGCAGCCCTGCTTCGCCCAGTAGTGCTGCAGGTTCATGATGATGTCCTGGAACGTCAGCTTGTCGGCCGCAGGGCCGGCGGATGTCTCTGCCATGACTCTCCTTCTCGTATCGATGCGCGGGACGCCGAGCGCCCGGTTCTCCACCCTTTAAGACAGCACCCCGATATGCGGGATCGGCCAGTAGGTGAACACCGCGTGGCCGGTCACGCTCGAGGCGTCGATTGCGCCGAAATAGCGCGAATCCTGCGAATTGGTTCGATTGTCCCCCATGACCCAAAGGCAGCCCTCGGGCACGGTATAGGGATAGCTGATGGAAACGGCCGTCTTCTCGAACGGCTCGGAGACCTTGTTCTCGGTGTAAGGCTCGTCGAGCACGACCCCATCGACGACGACCTTGCCGTTTTGCAGGTCGACCGTCTGGCCACCGGTCGCGATGACGCGCTTGATCAGCGTGCGGTTGGAGACAAGCGGGTCCGCGAAGGTGACGATGTCCCCTTTCTGGGGCTCGTTCGCGTAATAGGACAGCTTCTCGGAGAAGACGAGGTCGCCCACTTCGATGGTGTCCTCCATCGAGCCCGACGGAATCTCGTAGGCGCCGAACACGAAGGTGTTCAACAGGCGCGAGAGGCCGAACACGACGAGTACCATGATGACGATGCTCAACAGGCTGCGGGCCATCTTCGAGCCCTGGCGTTCGGCATGCTGACCGGAAAACATGAAGCGCGATATCCTTTCGATACGGGAGGCGGTGCCACCCGTGATTCAAGTCGTGAATTCGAATGATAGCGCTTCGCGCAAGTCGTTAGCCCTCTTCGCCCAATCTTTGCAGAAAATCCCTGTCAGCGGGTGAAAGTTCCACGTCGGCAAGCAGGTCGGGGCGAAGGCGTGCCGTGCGCAGCAGGCTCTGCTCACGGCGCCATTTCGCCACCTTCCCGTGGTCTCCCGAGAGAAGTACGTCGGGCACCCGCATTCCACGGAACTCAGCGGGGCGCGTGTACTGGGGATATTCCAAAAGGCCGTCGGAGAAGCTCTCGGTGATTGCGCCGTCCTCGGCACCGAGCACGCCGGGAAGCTTGCGGACCACGGCGTCGATCACGACCATCGAGGCGAGCTCGCCGCTCGTGAGCACGTAGTCCCCAAGCGATATGACGCGATCTGCCAGCGTATAGGCGCGCTCGTCGATGCCCTCGTAATGCCCGCAAATGAACAGGAGGCGCTCCTCTTTGGCAAGATCGAGCGCGATTTCGTCGCAGAAGCGCTCGCCTTGCGGCGCGAGGAAAATGGTGCACAGTTTGGGGCAGTCCGACTGCGGCGCAGCGGGCTGATCGGGCAGCGCCCAGTCGCTCGGCAGTCCTGCTCGCACGGAAGTGCCAGAGGGCACTTCCGGCTCGTGCGGAACTCGCTTTGTGGACGCCGCCCGATCCGCCTGTTCCAAGCAGGAAGCAGGTTCGCATCCCGCTCCCCTCGCGCAGATATCGCCATACGCCTCGAAGAGCGGCTCGCACTTCATGACGAGCCCGGCACCTCCGCCATAGGGGTCATCGTCGGTCGTACGATGGCGATCGTGCGTCCAATCGCGCAGATCGTACGCACGAAAATCGAGAATCCCCTTCTCTTGGGCGATGCGCATCATCGACGAGTTCATCACCGAGTCGTACATGCCCGGAAACGTTGACAGGGTCTCGATGATCATCCGATGTCCTCCTTGAAATGAAAGATGGGCGCCCAGGACAGACCCTGAACGCCCATCTCGCGGGATTGCGTTGCTACAAGCTCAAAAGGCCCGCCGGCACATCGACATCGATGCGCTCGCGATCCTCGTCGATGCCGACCAAAAACTCATCCACGAGCGGAATGAGCAGGGGCGATTGCCCGTCTGCGCGATCGACGACGAGAAGGCTCTGCCCAGGGTTGTCCTCCACACGCAGAAGCGTCCCCAGAAGGCCCGCCCGCGCATCATGGACTTCCCATCCAGATACGCCCTCGGAATGCGCCGCCGCGATGGCCTGCGCAAGTTCCGGAAGTTCCTCGCGACGAACGAGCACGTGGCATCCGCAAAGCGCCTTCGCCGTGTCGATGTCGTCCACGCCTTTGAACCACACGACAGCGGAGGCATCGTCCTGCGGACGGATTTCCTCAACATTCGCGCGACGGGGCATATCGAGCACGGGCGGCACGAACGCCACCTCCATGCCCTCCTCGAGCAAAAAAGGAAGGCCCGACGCGCTTCGCACGACGAGCCCCCCATCTAGATTCTTCGCAGTCGCCAACCAGGCAACATCAGCCCAGGTGCGCACTATTCGACAAGCTCCACATCAACGGGGATGTCGGCACGGGAAGCCGCCGCGCGCGCAAGCGTGCGGATAGCCTTGATGACGCGACCTTGACGACCGATGATCTTGCCAGCGTCCTCTTCGTTCACGCGAATCTCCACGAGAATCGAACCCTCTTCGGTTTCGCTTCCCTGGATATCGAGATCCTCCTCGTTGTCGACGAGGGGCCGAACAATCGCGTCAACCAAGCCGACGAGATCTTCCGTCTGCTCGGACATGTCTTCTACGCTTCCTTGCGAGCGGTTTCGAGAAGACGAGCGACCGTGTCGGTCGGCTGGGCGCCATTGGCGATCCACTTGTCAACCTTCTCGAGGTCGAACTTGATCATAGAGGGATCGACGCACGGATTGTAGCGGCCGACCTCTTCGATGAACTTGCCGTCACGCGGAGCGCGAGCATCGGCAACGACGATACGGTAGTACGGACGCTTCTTAGCGCCGTGACGAGCCAGGCGAATTTTGACTGCCATGAAGTTGAACTCCTTTTAACCTTACATCTTTCGATTTCCGCGAAGCTTCAACTTCGGGAAAAACAGCGATTGCTAATATTACCCAGATTTGAATGAAATGGCAAGCGAGAACGCATGATACCCACACAAACGGACGAAAGCGGCCTATGCAAGGCTTGCACCGAGCTCGCGAGCCTTCTCAAGACCGGGGTTGCCAGCGATAGCGCCCTTCTCGAACACGGCGTTCACGACGACCTCGCCGATGCTTTTCTGATGCGTGTATGCGTTCGAGCGCTTATAGGTGTCGAGCAGCGAGTCCGCCGCCGTGATGTCCTTGTCCTCCAGACAGAGCAGCAGGCCGACGCGCGGGATGTTGAACGACTTCGCGATGCCGCAGAACATGCGGTCCTGGAAGGCTTTCAGCTGCGCGGGGTATGTGAAGCAATAGAGCGGCGTGGCGTACACGAGCACGTCCGCCCAGTGAAGGTCGGGGTAGAACTGCTGCATCTCGTCTTGCTGAACGCAGGCGCCCTCATGGGAGAAGCAGTAGTTGCACCCGAGGCAGCCCACGATCTTCGCGCGCCCGGCATCGATGCGCCGCACCTCGCAGCCCGCCGACTTCGCTCCCTCGATGAACGCCTCGGCGAGCGTGTCGGAGTTGCCGCCGACGCGCGGGCTTCCCGTCACTACCAGCACCTTGCAAGACATAACCGTCCCCTCTCTCGTAATGCGCCCGGCAGCAGGCCTCTCTTCCTGCCGCCCAGGCACGAAACCCGCACTCCCCCGCTTCTCATGCGGCGAGTGCCTTCAAGTGGCTCTTACCAAGCTTGCACGCTCCCGCTCCGCGCGATGAGAGCGCCTTCGAGCAGCACCCGGCCTGTCCGCTCCCACCCGCCTTCGCGGCGGTTGAGCGTTTTGATTGCAGGCTCGAGCAGCCTGGCGCCACCCCTGCTCGATTACTTGTCGCCCTGCTCGAGCATCGCCTGCACCTTCTTGATATCGGCCATGCTCATGCCGCCCGGCATACCTGGGATACGGCGGCGACGCTTGCCCTTCTTGCCCTTCTTGCCGGAAAGCTCATCGACCGAGGGCATCATCTTCTTCATCATCTTCTTGGTCTCGTTGAACTGCTTCATGAGCTGGTTCACCTCGGTGACCGACACGCCGGCGCCCGCGGCGATGCGCGCGCGGCGGCTGCCGTTCAGAAGGTCGGGCTTCTCGCGCTCGGCCTTCGTCATGGAGTTGATGATGACCTCCATGTGATCGAGCGCGCCCTCATCGACCTGCCCCGATCCAAGTGCCTTGTCACCGCCGGGGAGCGCGCTCACAAGCTTGCGCACGCCGCCCATCTTGCGGATTTGGCGATTCATGTCGACGAAGTCGTTCAGCGTGAGCTGCGATTTCGCGAGGCGCTTCGCCGTTTCAGCCTCTTCGACCTCCTGCTGGACGCGCACGGCGCTCTCGATGAGGCTCACCATGTCACCCATGCCGAGGATGCGCTTGGCAATGCGGTCGGGATGGAATTCCTCGAGCGAATCAGGCTTTTCACCTGCGCTGATGAACTTGATGGGCTTTCCTGTGACCTGTTTGATGGAAAGCGCGCCGCCGCCACGAGCGTCGCCGTCCATCTTCGACATGATGACGCCGTCGAAATCGACGCGCTCGGCAAACGCGGCCGCCACGTTCACGACGTCCTGGCCGGTCATGGCGTCAACGACCATGAGGATCTGGTCGGGCTTGACGGCGCGCTTGATGGCCTCGGCTTCCTCCATCATCTCGTCATCGACGTGCAAGCGGCCCGCTGTGTCGACGATGACGACGTCGCGCAGGTGGTCGATGGCGTCCTGCACGCCTTCCTTCGCGATGGCGACCGGGTCCTTACCGTCGCCGCGATAGACGCGCACCCCCATCTCGTCGCCGAGCGTCTGGAGCTGATCGGCGGCAGCAGGGCGGTACACGTCGCACGCGACGAGCAGGGGCGAGTGCTTTTCCTGCTTCAAACGGTACGCGAGCTTGGCTGCGGCAGTCGTCTTGCCCGAGCCCTGCAGGCCGACGAGCATGATGACGTTGGGAATGCGGCTCGAGAGGACGAGCTTCGAGTCGGTGCGACCTAAAAGCTCGGTGAGCTCGTCGAGCACGATCTTCACGACGTTTTGCGCCGGAGTAAGCGACTCGAGCACCTCGGCGGTGAGGCAGCGCTCTTTGGTGCGAGCGCAGAACTGCTTCACGACTTTGAAGTTGACGTCAGCCTCGAGCAGCGCCAGGCGAATCTCGCGCATGGCGGAGTTGATATCTTCCTCGGTCAAGCGGCCTTTTCCGCGCAGGCCCGAGAATATGCCCTGCAATCGCTCGGAAAGACTTTCAAGCATGAATCCTCCAGTGTGGAATCGAAAAGTGCACAGTGCTTGGGATTATACGCCAGGTGAGGCGCATGACGGAAAAGACCTCGGGTAGCGCGCGAAGACTGCACCGAAAACGTGGAATCGGGCGGCGAGCTCGCGGGCCGTGAGCGAATGAGACAGGAGTCAGCATGATAGAAAGAGGTCGGGTGATTTCTTTCACGTCAAGCGGGGCTCACCTAGGTGCGGGACAGGAGTTGAGCGATTTATTTCATCCTCAGCCCTTCCAAAAAGTGCACTGAACCGCGGCGATCCTGGCACAAAATGAAGGTCTACCGAATCGGAAGTGAATCCACCACTCGCCGCAACGAAAAAGGGCGCCGACCCCAAGAGGAGTCGGCGCCCTGAACAGGCAGTTCTTCGAACGAGAAAGCGAAGCTCGCCTTATTCCTTTTCCTCACGATGCTCTTGCGCGCGCGGAGCACGGGAGCGCACCTGGTTGTGCGGCTCGCGGGCAAGCTGGCCCTGCGAAGCGGAGCTCTGCTGCGGGCGAGGACGGCGGCGCGGGGCCGACCCACCGTTGCGGTTCTGCCCCACCGGCGTGGCGCAGTACGGGCACACGGTCCATGCAGGCTCGAGCGCATGATGGCAGCTCGGGCAGAGGTTCTTCAGGCGCGTATGGCAGTTCGGGCACAGCACGTAGTCGGACTCGACCGGATAGCCGCAGTTCGCGCACTCGCCGTACTTCATGAGCTCGCGCTGCTTCAGGGCGACCTCAAGCTCCTGCTCGTCGCGATCGATCTGCAGCAGAGGCGGACGAAGCAGGCAGTACGCGATGACGCCGATAAGCGGCACGAGTGCGACGATGCCCCAAACGTACCAGTGTGTTCCGCGCATATACGCGTCGCGGATGACCCACACGATAGAAAGGACATAGAGCAGCACGAGCAGCACGATAAAGACCGTGAACGCCGTCATCAGTTCCGGCGTAATGAGCTGCGACATCAATTCGGACATGGATTCCTCGTTTCCAATGACGCCCGTCCAACAGGCATTTCGGGCAACTAGCGAACGATTATAACAAAAAACCTTTAGAGCAGACGGTATACCTCGCGATATCGCAGGCATCGCCAAATAACGTATATGAGAGAATAGAATTATCAATGGGCTGTGTCAAAACCCAGCCGTGAGCACCGCACAATTACCCTAACCTATTACGGAATGCACCCATTCAACCAAAGCATCGAAATCCCATGAACCTTCGGCAACGCCGAGCATGGCTTTCAACAGCTCATCATGACGTGGCCGGAAAGCAAGACCGGATATTCTAAGGTACGCTCCCATAAGGGCGGTGGCGGTTCGCTTGTTGCCATCAACAAACGGATGGTTTTTGATGATGCCGTAAGCATATCTGCACGCCTTGGCTTCGTCGGTTGGATAGAGCTCTGCACCGTCGAACGACTGGAGCGGCTGCGCGAGCGCAGACTCCAGAAGCCCCTCGTCTCGCACACCATCGGCTCCTCCGAACTTGGCGATTACGGCAGCGTGCACCGCAATCGCCTCATCTTTGACAATAGGGCGGATTCTCATTTGGCAAGTTCCTCGAACACGTCGGAATACTCATCCATGAAATCGACTGCAACGTCCAAAGTCGATGCCTCTGCTCCAACTGGCTGAATCACCACCCAAGGCTTATTGTTCTTCAAGACAGTAACCGGTCTGCCGGTTCTGTTGACCTCCGCCGTCAAGCGGGAAAAGTTGGCCTTGGCCTCCGCAAGGCCCATCGTCAGCGTTGCCATACAATCCTCCTTCCAATATGGTCAGAATTATGACCAATTATTAAGTCAGCGTCAACCTGAGCCATTACCTTCGATCATAGCGGAGCCAATGAAGTTGCCAGATTCGACCGCAGACACCGCGACGGTGCCTTTGCCGGGCTCTGTGTTCTCGCCGTAGGATATAGTCCGTTCACCTGAATAAAACTGCGCCGGACCCGCTTGCAAGTCCGGCGCAAAAACTAACTCTAAGAGAAGCAGCTTTTAGCCCAACTCGGCGAGCTGCTCTTCCACGCGCGCAAGCTTATCGCGCAGCTCGGCAAGCTTCGCCGTGTCCTTCTCCACGATCTCGGGCGCTGCCTTCGCGAGGAAGCCTGGGTTGGAAAGCTTCTTGGCGAACTTGGCCTCGTCCTTCTGAAGCGTTGCGCGCTCCTTGGTGAGGCGTGCGCGCTCGGCCTCGAAGTCGATAAGGCCGGTGAGCACGCAATACACCTCGCACCCGTGCGCGACGACGCAAGCGCTCTCGGCGGGCTTGTGCGCATCGGACGGAACGATCGAGAGCTCGGACGCGCGCGCCATCGAGATGATCTGACTCTTTAGACCCTCGAGGACACGGGCATTTTCAAACCCGGCGCGCAAAACCACGGGAAGCTCCTGCTTGGGCGAGATGCCGTAGCGCGCACGCGTCGAGCGGACGGCGCTCACCACGTCGCACAGAAGGCTCACCGCACGCTCGGACTCCTCGTCGACAAGCGACGCGAGGCTTTCGGGCTCGGGCCACTTCGCCATCATGAGCGCGGGCGCCTCCCCTTCTGCATGCGGAACGTTTTCCCAAATAGCTTCCGTGACGAACGGCATCGCGGGATGCAGGAGGCGAAGCGCGTTGTCGAGCACGTACACGAGGTTGCGCTGCGTCTGCAGGCGGGCATCGCCCTCTTCGCGCAGGCTCGCCTTGCTAAACTCGATGTACCAGTCGCAGAACTCGTTCCAGAAGAAGGCGTGCAGCTCGCGCGCCATCTCGCCGAACTGGTAGGTTTCGATGTCCTTGGTGACCTCGGCGGAAAGCTTCGCCAGACGGCTGAAGATCCACGCGTCGGCCTCCGAGACCGCGCGCGGCTCGCCGGGCGTGAAGCCGTCCAGATTGCCCAAGACGAAGCGGCTCGCGTTCCAAATCTTCGTTACGAAGGCGCGTGCCGACTCCGTGCGCGGGCTGCCGAGAAGCTCGTGGGTCTTCTTGTCGATATCGGCGTCAAAGCGCACATCCTGGTTGTTGGTCACGAGCGTGAGCAGGTTGAAGCGCATCGCGTCGGCGCCGTACATGGAGATGAGGTCCATCGGGTCGACGCCGTTGCCCTTCGACTTGGACATGCGCGTGCCGTCCTTCGCGAGGATGGTCGCGTAGATGACCACGTCCTTAAACGGGATTTCCTTAAGAAAGTACGTCGACGACATGATCATGCGCGCCACCCACAGCGCGATGATGTCGCGCGCGGTGACGAGCGCAGTCGTCGGATGATGGCCTTCCAGGCGCTCGGGATGCTCGGGCCAACCCTGCGTGGCGAACGTCCACAGCTGGCTCGAGAACCAGGTATCGAGCACGTCCTCTTCCTGCGCGACATGGTGGCTGCCGCACTTCGGGCACACGTCGGTGTCCTCCATAAGCGCGTCTTCCCAACCGCAGTCCTCGCAGTGGAACACGGGGATACGATGACCCCACCACAGCTGGCGCGAGATGCACCAGTCCTTGAGGTTCTCCATCCAGGTGAGATACGTCTGCGTCCAGCGCGAGGGGTGGAAGGTGACCTTGCCGGAGGTGACCGCCTCGGTCGCCGGTCCCTTCAGCTTGTCGACAGCGACGAACCACTGCTCGGACAGCCACGGCTCGAGCGTCGAGTCGCAGCGGTAGCAGTGCATGACGGAATGATGATGGTCGTCCACATGATCGAGCAGGCCGTGTTCCTCGAACCAGGCGACGACCGCTTGGCGGCACTCGTCGCGGCCCATGCCCGAGAACTCGCCGTAGCCTTCGACCACGTGCGCCGTCTCGTCGAAGATGTTGACCTTCTCAAGGCCGTGACGCTCGCCCATGCCATAGTCGTTGGGGTCGTGAGCAGGGGTTACCTTCACGAAGCCCGTGCCGAAGCCCGCATCGACGTAGAAGTCGGAGAAGATGGGAATCTCGCGGTCGACGATGGGAAGGCGAACCTTCGCACCGACGAACTTGTCCTTGTCGTGGTCCTTCGGAGAGACCGCCACGCCGGTGTCGCCGAGCATCGTCTCGGGGCGCGTGGTGGCAACCACGACATATTCCTGCCCATCGACAGGCTCGACGAGCGGGTAGCGCAGGTACCACAGATGGCCGTCTTCTTCCTTGTACTCCGCCTCGTCGTCGGCGATGGCCGTCGTGCAATGCGGGCACCAGTTCACGATGCGCTTGCCGCGGTAAATCAGCCCATCATGGTACCAGTCGCAAAAGACCTTGCGCACCGCGGTGGCGTAGTCGGCATCCATGGTGAAGTGAGGGTCGGAGAAGTCTATCGAGCAGCCCATGCGCTTGATCTGCTCGACGATGTGCCCGCCGTACTCGTGCGTCCAGTCCCAGCAGGCGTCGACGAACTTCTCGCGGCCGATCTCGCGGCGGGAGATTCCCTCAGACGCGAGCTTTTTGTCCACCTTCGTCTGCGTGGCGATGCCCGCATGGTCGGTGCCCAAGATCCAGCGGGTGGAGATGCCGCGCATGCGGTTCATGCGGATGATGGTGTCCTGGATGGTGTCGTCGAGCGCGTGGCCCATATGAAGCTTGCCGGTCACGTTCGGCGGCGGAATCGTCACCGTGCAATCGCCCACGCCGGGGTTGCGGCGATAGTAGTCGCCAGCGAGCCATTTATCGAGCATGCGCTGCTCGACGGCTTCTGCGTCGTAATTCTTCGGCATGTTTTCCATTGGATGCAAGCTCCTTCGATGAAACGTAAGCGGACAGGCGCCGAAACGCCGAGAGGGGCGCCCGCAAAAGGCGCCCCGGGAAAGTGCGGCTTAGGAAGCGGGAACGATCTCGGGGACCGTTTCCCCCGTGATGTCGCTCGCGCGCACGACGACGTGCGTGGCGACTTTGTGCTCGGGCAGGTCGTACATGACGTCCTGCAGCACGCGCTCGCAGATCGAGCGCAGGCCGCGAGCGCCCGTGCCGTGCTCCTGCGCCTCGTGGGCGATGGCGCGCAGGGCGTCCTTTTCGAACTCGAGCGTGGAATCTTCGAACTCGAACATCTTCGTGTACTGCTTCACGAGCGCGTTCTTCGGCTCGGTGAGGATGCGGACAAGATCGTCCTCGGACAGCTCGTTGAGCGCCGTGATCACAGGGATGCGGCCGACGAACTCAGGGATCATGCCGAACTTGTTCAGGTCCTCGGGAAGCACCTGCGCCAGAAGCTCAGCCTCGGCGTGCTTCTTGCTCTCGGGCAGCTCGGAAGAGAAGCCCAGACCACTCTTTCCGACGCGCTGGCCGATGATGTCTGCCAGGCCGACGAACGCACCGCCCAGGATGAACAGGATGTTCGTCGTGTCGATGTGGATGAGTTCCTGCTGGGGGTGCTTGCGCCCGCCCTGCGGCGGCACGGAGGCCTCGGTGCCCTCGACGATTTTCAAAAGCGCCTGCTGCACGCCCTCGCCCGACACGTCGCGCGTGATGGAGAGGTTTTCAGCCTTGCGGGCGATTTTGTCGATCTCGTCGATGTAGATGATGCCGATTTCCGCACGCGGGATATCGAAGTCGGCGGCGGTGATCAGCTTGAGCAGAATGTTCTCGACGTCCTCGCCGACATAACCCGCCTCAGTGAGCGTCGTCGCGTCAGCAATCGCGAACGGGACGCGCAGCGTGCGCGCGAGCGTCTGGGCGAGCAGCGTCTTGCCGGAACCCGTGGGGCCCAAAAGCATGATGTTGCTCTTCGCGAGCTCGACATCACCCTCCTGCGCCTCCGATTCCATGCTGATGCGCTTGTAGTGGTTGTAGACGGCGACGGAGAGGGCGCGCTTCGCGTTTTCCTGGCCCACCACATGCTCAGAAAGCTCGGCGTAGAGCTCGTGGGGTGTGGGCAGGTTGCCCAGGATATCGGCGGGGTTCGGGGTCGCATCCTCGATGTCGGCCTCAACGATCGCGCCGCGGTCCTGTGCACGGCGGCAGCCACGACGTCCGGCCGTCTCCTCGTCGGACATGCTGTCGAAGGCGGTCGAGAGGCCCAAGTCGCGCATCATCGCGTCGGCGCACACCGAGATGCACTCGTCGCAGATGTTGATGCCGTTCGGACCTGCGATCATCGCGGTCACCTGGTCGGATGACTTCCCGCAAAACGCGCAGTACACCGCGTCGTCGCCGCGATAGCCAAGGTCGCCTCTTCGTTCGTTTGTCATATGCGTTAGGTCGCTTCTCTTCTTAGGTTCTACTTGTCGGAGGAGCCGCGATGGCTCGTGATGATGTCGTCGACCAGGCCGTATGCCTTCGCTTCCTCAGCGGAAAGCCAGTTGTCGCGCTCGCAGTCGACGTGCACCTGCTCCTGGGTCTTGCCGCAGTGCTTGGCGATGATGCCCTCCAAGCGGTCGCGCGTCTTCTTGATCTCGTCGGCCATAATCTGGATGTCGGTCTGCTGCGTGTGGCCGTCGCCGGTGCCGCCCATGGGCTGGTGAATCATGACCTGGGCGTTCGGCAGGATAAAGCGCTTGCCCGCCGCGCCGCCGGTCAGAAGGGGCACGCCCATGGATGCCGCCATGCCCAGGCAGATGGTGGACACGTCGCACTTCACGAACTGCATGGTGTCGTAGATGGCGAGGCCCGCGGACACGCTGCCGCCCGGAGTGTTGATGTAGAGCGAGATATCCTTTTCGGGATCGGCACTTTCGAGATGGAGCATCTGCGCGACGACGGAGTTCGCCACATGGTCATCGATGGGCTCGCCGAGGAAGATGATGCGGTCGTTTAAGAGACGAGAATAGATGTCGTAGCTGCGCTCGCCGCGCGGAGATTGCTCGATGACGTAGGGAATCAGCGCCGAAGTGGCACGTTCGATGCTCATAAAAAGCCTCGCTTTCGAAAAGGACGCGGCCTCACGGGGCCGCGAAATTGCATTCTGCTTCACATGATGGAACAGCTTGCCGCTTCGCGCAAGGGGTCGCGAACACGCCGTTCACGATAAGCATAAAACGGGGCCGACGCAGATGCATCGACCCCGTTACGCGATCGGTTGAAGCTAGAGGGCGAGATGCTACGCCTCGACGTCGGCAGCCTCTTCCTCTTTCTTGGCAGCCTTCTTGGAAGACTTCTTGGCAGCCTTCTTCTCTTCCTCAGCTTCCTCGGCGGGGTCGTACTCGGTGACCTTGGCCTTCTCCATCACGTCAAGCACGGCGTGGGTGCGAAGCAGAGCCTCGCGGACCAGGTAGAGGCGACCGCCTTCGCGCCACTCCTTCAGGAGAGCCTTCGGGTCCTTGGCACCGGACTTCTCGAACTCTTCGAGAACTTCCTCGTCGGTGACCTTCAGCTCGAAATGCGCTGCCCATGCGTCGAGCGCCATGTCCTGCTTGGCGGTGTCGGCGGCCTGCTGCTTCACGTCGGCCTTGAACTGGTCGGCGGTGATGCCGTTCTGCTGGAGATACATGTCGAAGCTAGCGCCCTGGTTCTGCAGCTGGGAGAAGAAGTCCTGCAGCAGCTTGGCCTCGGTCTGCTCCTGCACGGCGGCAGGGACCTCGACGTCGAGACGCTTGGCAAGCTCGATGAGGCAGGCGTTTTCCTTCATGCGCGGAAGGACGTCTTCCTTCTGCTCCTTGATGCTGTCGGCAACGCGCTCGCGCAGGTCGGCGACATCCTCGAAGCCCAGCGCGTCCTTGACCCACTCGTCGGTGAGCTCGGGGAGAACCTGCTTTTTCACGGCGAGAACCTCGACCTCGAAGTTCACCGTCTTGGTCTTGCCCTCGAGGGAGGCCATGAGGGTCGCGTCCTTCGCGTCCTCGACATTGACGGAGAAGCTCGCGGTCTGGCCCTTCTTCAGGCCGATGACCTGCTCATCGAAGGCGGCCGGGAACATGCCGGAGCCCATGAGGCACAGACGGGACTCGCTCGACAGCGCGCTCACGTCTTCGCCGTTCTCGTCGGTCGCGGCGATCTTGAGGTCGGCGTAGGAGTCGGCCTTCACCTTGGTGTTGGCGTTAGCGTTCTCGAAATCATGGTAGTAGTCGCGCAGCGCCTCGATCTGCTGGTCGATCTCGGCCTCGGACGCGCCTTCGGCCGGGAGCTTCACTTCAACCGGCTCGTAATCGGAGAGTTCGCAGGTCGGCTTGCACTCGACCTCGAAGGAGAACTCGTAGGGCTTGCCGCCCTCGACGAGCGCAGGCTCGCCGAACTCGGGCTCGCCAACGGGGTAGAGATCGCAGCTGTCGATGGCGAGCGGATAGCAGCCGTTCACGATGTCATCGGTAACGCTGGCCGGCACAGCCTCGGCGCCGAGCGCGTTGTCGATGATCGGACGGGGCGCCTTGCCCTTGCGGAATCCGGGGAAATTGTACTTATTCGCGAAGTCCTTGTAAGCCTTCTTGATGCGATTGTCGACTTCTTTGGCATCGACGGTGACGGTCACTTTGACCTTGTTGTCCTGCAATGCCTCTACTTTTGTTTCCACTAACTTTCCTCCATCGTTCGCTTATCGCACGATTCGTGCAGCGCGCAATCGAATCTGGCCGAATCGGACAGCGCGGCCGAACATCGGCCCGAATGCGCACCGAGAAGGGATTATCGCACATATGGCGAAGTTGTGCCAACCAAACAAAGACATCCACACGGAACGCCTTATACTGAAGAGGAAGCGAACGGAACGAGAGCGAACCGAAAGGCGGCGCTAAGACCCATGACATCTTGCTGCGGCACCCAACAAAAAGCACAGGAAATCAGGCCGGAGCGCCCAAGCTGCGTCGATTGCAAGACGCTCGGCTGCGCTCACAACAACGGCCGCTACCCCTCCTTCTGCGAGACGCGCGGCATGACCGACGAGGAGGCAGCCCTGCTTCGCCACGACTACGAAGAGGACGCCGAGACCTACGAGTTCATGAAGGCGACGGCGGAGACCACCGCCCGCGGCTTCTCAGAACAGCTCTGCCGCGCCGAGGAGACAATGGATTACGCGAGGCGCATGGGATACAAGAAAATCGGAATCGCGTTTTGCGCGGGCGTCGCCGACGAAGCGCAGATCTTCGCGAAAATCCTGCGCATACACAACTACGAGGTGGTGGGCTACACCTGCAAGGTCGGCGCGCTCTCGAACGCGCAGATGGGGCTGAAGGAGAGCTGCTGCAACTTTGGACTGGTCGCCTGCAACCCGCTCACGCAGGTAAGGCGCCTCAACGCCGAGAAGACCGACCTCAACGTGCTCATGGGACTATGCGTGGGGCACGACTCGTATTTCTACAAGCTCTCGGACGCGCCCGTGACCACGCTCATGACCAAGGACAAGGCAATGGTGAACAATCCGGGAGCGGCGCTTTGGGCCTCGACCACAAGTTCGCTTTGGAACCGCATGATGCGCCCCGACGAATCGTTCGCGGCGCGAAAGGACGGGCGGGAGAAAACGAGCGAGCGGGAATAATTGCCTGAGTTCGCCTAACTATCCGAAAAGTCGCAGGGACCCTCTCCAGCGGGAAACAGACGCGCGGCAATGCGGTCGGGAACGCCCGAACGATCGAGCTTCGGACAGCCCCTGAACACGTCGCGCCCCACCTCGTCAACTTCCTCGGGAAAGACGACGCCGGAAAGCTCGGGACAGCTTAAGAACGCCTCGTCACCAAGCGATCGCAAGAGGCTGGGAAACTCGACGCTTCGCAAGGTGCGACAGCCCGAGAAGGCGCGACGCCCGATGGCCTCCACCGCGTCGAGCGCGGGTGCGACACGAAGCGAGCGGCAATTCGAAAACGCCTGGTCACCGATTTCGACAAGCCCCTCCCCTCCCGAGACGCGCCGCAGCGCGAAGCAGCCCTTGAAGGCTCCCCTCGGCACGTCGCGCACACTCGACGGCAGCACTATCTCCTCGAGCTTTTGGCAGTGCTCAAAGGCCGACGCCCCGAGAGACGAAAGGCTCTCTGGCAGCAAAACGCGCCGCAAGTTCAAGCACGCAGAGAACGCGTAGGCCCCGATTTCGCGCACGCCCTCAGGCACGGCGACTTCTTCTATGTCATCGCATCCGCGAAACGCTTCGTCGCCGATGCGGCACACGCCAGGCGGGAAAAGAACCTCGCGCGCGCCGTCGCTCTCATAGCGCGCAATAGCGATCTCGAAGGGCATCGGCTCTGCATCCCCTACGAGCGCTTGCCGCAGCAGCAGCCAGAACCCGCTGAAGCGAGCGGGTCGGGCATGACGTAGTCTTCGGGGTTGCCCACCTTCCACCAGTTTTTGCCGTCGGCGCGGAAACGCGGGTCAGGGTCGACAAGCCCTGGCTCGAAGCCCGCCTCGCGGATACGCGCGACGGCATCCTCCACGGTGAAGCCTCGCCACTCGTCCTCGTTGAACTCGGTATCGCGCGGGTTCGCGCCTCGCTCGACGGTGCACCCGTTCGCGCCCGAATAAAGCGCCTCGGGGATGGCGGGGTGGCATCCCATGGAGTGGATGCGCGACCCGACAGCGATGCGCACGGCGGCGAGAATCTGCAGCATGCGGGGCTTCGAGACGGGCTCCACCCCTTCAAACGGCGTCCCAGGCACATTCACGCGGAACATAACACCCATGCCGAAGGGATTGAGCGACATGTTATAGAGCACCTTATCGGCGATCTCCTCATTGGTGTGCTCGATGCCGATGGGCTCGACGCACGTGCCCCAACGAAGCGGGGACTCGGCGATCGCGCGGATGGTCTGCTCGCGCAGCTTGGGGTCGAAAGGCGTGTCGATTCCCTCGCGCATGCGGCAGACGTGGTAGGCGCTCGTAGCACCCGCCTGGTAAGCCGCCTCGGCCATCGCCGGCGTGAGCTCGCCAACGTTCAGGTTGATAAGATAGTCGCCCGGCACCTGCTCGCGGATATCGGCAAGCCACTCGGTAAGCACCTTCAGGTCGTAGAACTCGGTGGAGCGCAGCGTAAGCGTCGTGATGCCGGCCTCGACATAGGCGCGCGCCATCTCAATGACTTCCTCTTTGGTGTAGATAATCTCGTCGGTGACAAGGCCCCATTCAGTTCCGAACGAGCAGAACTTGCAGTTCATGTCGCAGCTGCACATATCGACCCCGATGGCACCCGCGATGCCGCACTTGTTCCCCGACGCAAAATGAGCGACACGAGAAGCGCATTTGCGAAGATAGGCAACTTCCTCGGACTCGGGATCGAGCTCGAGCATGGACACGATAACCTCCTTGGGCTGGGTTGCCCCACGCAGCGACTCGTCAGTCGCACGATCGATCATCGCCTTCACTTCTTGGTTCATTTTCTCCCCCTTCTTCTTGCCCCGCGACCTTAAAACGCTGGGCATTCTATCGAACTGTCCTCGAATGCGGCCGCACTAGTGCCACTTGGTAAAGCGCTTCTGCAACCACGCGGAGCCGTAATTCAAAACGGTGACGGTGATGCCGCACGTGATAATGCCTGCATAGATGTTCGCATAGTTCGCGAACACGTTCGCGTTGGAAATCCAGTACCCGATGCCCGATTTGGCACCGAAGCTCTCCGCATACATGAGCATGAGGAAGCCAGTCGTAAGCGAAATGCGCAGGCCCTTCAAAATATCGGGCAAAATGTAGGGCATGATGATCTTCGTGATCATAGTCAGGTTGCTCACCTTGAGCACGCGCGTGTTATCGATGATCGCAGGCGGCAGCGAGCCGACGCGCAAGATCATGCTCAAAAACTGCGGCCAGAACACACCAAGCAGGATTACCATCACAGCAGCGAGGCGGTAGTTCGGCATAAGGATGACCAGAAACGGCGTGAACACGACCGACGGAATCGGCGCGAACACGTTCGCGATCGGGTAAAACATCGCGCGTAGGCGGGGAATCCAGCCGCAGATCACGCCTAAGATGACGCCGAACAGCGTGCCGAAGAAAAAGCCCGAAAGCAGAAGCTCGAGCGACGAGACAACGCTTAAGGCCAGCTCCCCGCCGTGGTCGACAAACACGTTGAACACGTTTTCGGGCGATGGGAGCAGCACATTGTGGGCGATGCCGAGCACGGGGCCGAATATCTCCCACAAAAGCAGGAGAACCCACACACACAGCGTGATGTCGGTCGATCCCTGCGGGAAGGGATCCTGCTTCCTGCCGTGAACAAGCGCAACCAGATACAGCACCTCGATGATTCCGATAGCAGCGAAGAACGCCGTCGGATCCGCCACGTTGCGACGGTGATTCGGAACGAGGGAAACCACCAAAATGAGCGCCACCATCAGCACGTGCGCGATGACAATGCGCAGTTTCATGGCTTTTCTCATAGCGTGGCACCTCCGTCGAAGACCTGCTCGCGATCAACCTGATCGAGCTTCGTCTCTTCCGCCTTGTAGAACAAATCGAGCAGATGCGCATGCATCCGCTTGTACTCGGGCGTCTCGAAGTAAACTTCGGGGACGCGGGGGCGAGGAGCGGAGACCTCGAACTCATCACGGAACTCGCCGGCACTCATAAACACGATGCGGTCGGCTAAAAGCAGCGCCTCCTCAATGTCGTGTGTGACGAAGACCGCAGTCTTCTTCCGTCCCGACACCCAAAGGTCTTCCATGAGCATCTGCAACTCGCGACGCGTCTTGATATCGAGCGCGCCGAAAGGCTCGTCGAAGAGCAGCACCTCAGTGTCCATCGCCAAAGCGCGAGCGATGGCAACGCGCTGACGCATGCCGCCGGAAAGCTGGTAAGGATAAAGATCGGCCGCTTTCGCCATGGATACCTTCGCGAGATACTCGTCGGCGATATCGGACATCCGGTCTTTCGTCAAGCCGCGAGAAAGCTCGATAGACGCCTGCTTAATTCCGAACTCAACGTTCTTCTTCACCGTCATCCACGGGAAAAGCGAATAATTTTGGAACACGACCGAGCGATCGAGGCCGGGTCCCTCGATCGGGTTGCCGTTCGTCTCGATGGTCCCCGCAATCGGCTTCTGCAAACCGGCGAGAATCCGAAGCGTCGTTGATTTTCCGCACCCCGAATGCCCCACGAGGCAAAGGAACTCCCCGTCGGCAACCTCGAGGTCAAGGTGCTTGAGCACCAGTTTCTCCTCAGGAACCTCATCGGGGGCGATGCGATGGTGCTGCACTCCCTTGACGAGGTCCTCGTTGTAGGTGAAGCAAAGGTCCCGAAGGGACAAACTGCCCACGCGAGCCCTCCTTTCCATGTCGTTTGCGCGCAAAACCTAAAAGCGTGCCAAAGCGGCGGCCCCCTCGTCAAAGGAAGCCGCCGCTTTCGGTTTCACCAGCGTTCTAAGCAATTGGCGCCTAGTCGTTGTACTTGCTGAAGTCCTCGGCAAGCTTCTTGTAAGTAGCATTGTCAGGCTCGCGCTCGCAAAGGGTGTCAAGCGCCTTCTTGTACACGGCGGAGGTTGCGTAATCTGCCATGTCGTAGTCGCTCTTCTCGATCTCGCCGATGTTCTGCATAGCCTTGTAGAACTTCACGATTTCCTTGGTGTGCGGATCCGGAGAGAGGTTCATGATGTTGCGGTAATCGCTCGTACCGTACATTGCCGCCTCAACGTAATCGGCGCTCTGTGCGGAATAGTCGACAAGGCGCTTGATAACGTCTTCCTTGTTGTTGAGGTAGTAGTCGTAACCGCGGATAAGCGCTATCTCGAAGTCAACGAGCGAGAGGAACTTGTTGTGGTAGGCATCCTCGGAACAGTTCTGGCGGCAGCAGGGGTAGTCGCCCGTGATGTCAGCCGGAATGGCAGCCACCTTGATGTCGTCCATGCTGGTGGAATAGGTGTAGCCCATCGCGTTATTCGTGATAAACAGGTCATTTTGGCCAGAGCGCAAGCCCTCAAGCGCCGTGGTCGCGTTGTCGACGTACTCGAAGACGACGTCCTCGCCAAGCTTAAGTCCGTTTTCCTGCAAGAAGTTCTTCAAGTAAATCTGGCCAGACTCCTCACGGCTGCAAGCAATGTTTAAGCCCTTGAAGTCCTCTGCCTTCTTGAGCTCTTTGGTGAAGTCCTTCGTGGAGATAATCTCGGAGCCGTTCAGGATGGTGCCGCCGAACACGAAGATTTCGATTCCTTGGGAGACATACGAGCAAGCCGGCACGATGCCGAACAAGTCGATGTCGAGCTTATTCACCGACATCGATGCCATAGCATCGGCGAGGGCGACAGTCTGGAACTCGACATCGCAGCCCTCCTCCTCGAAGTAGCCAAGCTGGTTGGCGAGAATCGCCGGAGCGATCTTGATGAGCTTACCGGTAACGACGCAAACGAGATGCTTGCCCTTGCCCTCGCTCATGAAAGCTTCCTCCTTGGACTCTTCCTTCGCGGAATCGTCCTTCTTATCGGAACTCTCAGAGCTCGAGCAGCCAGACAGGGCGCCAGCGGCCATCGCTGCCATCGTCGTCACGCCGGCGACCTTCACGAAATTACGGCGAGAAAGATCCTGCATACTATTATTCCCTTTCTTCGGTGGTATAACGCCGCGGCGGCGCTATACACTATATGTGTAGTTCATCTATTTGTAGTGCTACCGCTATTTGCCTGTATCCAATAATAGACGCTATTTGCCAATCAGGCAACCGAAATAAGCAGGGAATCGAGCATCTTGGGAAACGAACGCCATACGCGGCTGTATTTCGAAACAGTAGGTTTGCCGGAAGGTTTGGCAGTAGGTTTGCACATTGTCTTAGGCAAATGAACTCGAGCAATCGGCACCCTCAAACACCACGCATTCTCTTCCCCAGGTTCCCAAGCATCGCGAACGAGCCGCCTGCTTGGGCGTTCAGCGCCGCCGACGCCGAATCGAAAACTTGCGCGTATCGATTGCGTTCTGTTCTGCTATTATGTGTCCGCTGTTTTTCGAGCAGCAAAGCGTGCGGGCGTGGCGGAATTGGCAGACGCGCCAGATTTAGGTTCTGGTGGGCAACCCCCGTGAAGGTTCAAGTCCTTTCGCCCGCACCAGCTGGGGGAAGGGTGCTTTTCCTGCACCCTTCCCCCAGCTTCTTTTTGCGCAGCTTATATATTTGAAAGGACCGCCAGTGGATACCATCAAGAAGATAGGGCGAACCTGGAACTCGATCAGCCTCATCAAGCGCATCATCGTGGGCCTCGTCATCGGCACCATCCTCGCGCTCGTCGTCCCCGGGAACGAGATCATCGAGATGCTCGGCACGCTTTTCGTGAACGCCCTGAAAAGCGTCGCCCCCATCCTCGTGTTCTTCCTGGTAATCAGCGCTCTTTGCAATGCGAAGGGCGGCGGGCAGATGAAGCTTGTCGTCATCTTGTATCTGGTGGGCACCTTCATCGCCGGCGCCGTCGCCGTCCTAGCGAGCACCCTATTCCCCGTCAACCTCACGCTCTCCGCCGCCGCCGAGGCGCAATCCTCGCCCTCCGGCATCGGGGAGGTCCTCGCAACGCTTATCACCAACGTGGTAGCCAACCCGGTCACGGCGCTTATGAGCGCGAACTACCTCGGCATCCTCGCTTGGGCCGTCGTTTTGGGCATCGCCCTTAGGCGCGCAAGCGACCAGGTGAAAGACGTGTTCACAAGCATCTCCGACGCTGTATCGACCGTCGTCCGCTGGATCATCTCGCTCGCCCCCTTCGGCATCCTGGGCCTCATCTACACGGCGGTTTCCACCAACGGCCTGGAAATCTTCACCGAATACGGCCAGCTGCTGCTCGTGCTCGTAGGCTGCATGCTCTTCATCGCCTTCGTCACCAACCCGATCCTCTCCTTCGCGTGCTTCCGCAAGAACCCCTACGGGCTTGTTCTTCGCTGCCTGAAGGATTCCGGCCTCACCGCGTTTTTCACCCGCAGCTCCGCGGCGAACATCCCTGTGAACATGGAGCTGTGCCGCAAGCTGGGTCTTGACAAGGACAACTACTCGCTTTCCATCCCGCTCGGCGCGACCATCAACATGGGCGGCGCTGCGGTCACGATCTCGGTCATGGCCATGATGGCGGCACACACGATGGGCATCCAGGTCGACATCCCCACCGCGATCATCCTGTCGGTCCTCTCCGCCGTGAGCGCATGCGGCGCATCGGGCGTCGCCGGCGGCTCGTTGCTTCTGATCCCGCTCGCCTGCTCGCTGTTCGGCATCGGCAACGACATCGCGATGCAGGTCGTCGGCATCGGCTTCGTGATCGGCGTCATCCAGGACTCCTGCGAGACCGCGCTCAACTCCTCCTCCGACGTGCTCTTCGCCGCATCCGCCGAGTACAGCCAGTGGAGAAAGGAAGGCCGCGACTTCAAACCTGGAAAGGACATCGAAGCCGCGTAGAGCTTTACCGAAAAGACAACCGAGCCTCACCAGAAAGCGCCCCGTCGAGGGCGCTTTCCTTTTTCCTGGACCTCCTGCGTCAGTTCTTATTCTAAATCGAACATATTGCCTATTTTTAGCATAATACTTGTATTCACATGTTCTAGTTCTGGTATAGTCTCCTTTGGCTTTATTTGACGTTGCGTATATTTTGATTTAGGGGATTTCAATTACGATGCAGAAAAGCACGCAGAGCGTCACGACGCCCGATTTCAGCGAAGAATATCGCGAGGCGCAAAAGGCACTCGATAAAAGAATCCCGCTTGGGGTGAAGCTCGGCATCGTCGCCGTGCTCGTCATCATGCTCTTCGCCTCGTTCGCGCTCGGCAAGTACCCCGTCGCGCCCGACGAACTGGTGAAAAACGTCGCCGCGCAGATTACCGTCGGCGTATACAACCTGTTCAACGACCCCGATATCGTCATCTCGGACGCGGCGAACACAGCCCTGTTCAACATCCGCTTACCCCGCATCGTCGTCGTGATGCTCGTCGGCGCCGCGCTTTCCGTCGCGGGCGCCGCCTATCAGGGCATGTTCAAAAACCCCCTCACCTCCCCCGACCTCCTCGGCGCATCCGCCGGCGCAAGCTTCGGTGCCTGCTTGGCGCTTCTGCTCGACATGCCGAACTACATGGTGCAGGTCTTCGCGTTCGCGGGCGGCATGGTGG
Source organism: Ellagibacter sp. (assembly GCF_048412355.1). Lineage (NCBI taxonomy): Bacteria > Bacillati > Actinomycetota > Coriobacteriia > Eggerthellales > Eggerthellaceae > Ellagibacter > Ellagibacter sp. The sequence continues at coordinate 39,315 of NZ_DBFSAP010000004.1, read as the reverse complement.
CCGTGGCGTGCGCCGTGTGGCTCAACCGCATGGTCCGCTCCGATGCCATCCTAGGCCTCATCTTAGGCGGCATCCTCGTGTCGACGCTCTTCCAATCGGGCACGTCGCTTGTAAAGCTCATGGCCGACGCCAACGACAAGCTCCCCACCATCACCTTCTGGCTCATGGGCAGCTTCGCAAGCGTGAGCGACGGCGACATGAAAGCCGTCATCATCCCCATGATCTGCGGCTTCTTACTCTTATTGCTCGAAAGTTGGAAGCTCAACGTGCTCTCGTTCGGCGATGAGGAAGCGCGCTCGATGGGCATCAAAACCAAGCGGGTGCGGCTCGTCGTCATCTTCGCCTCGACGCTTATCGTGTCGTGTTCGGTCGCGGTATCGGGCATCGTCGGCTGGGTCGGCCTCGTCATCCCTCATCTCGCCCGCGCGCTCGTCGGCCCGAACTACCGCGCGCTCCTGCCGGCATCGATGGTCATCGGCGCAAGCTACCTCCTGCTCGTCGACAACCTCGCGCGCCTGCTCGCCACCGTTGAAATCCCGATCGGCATCCTCACGTCGATCCTTGGCGTGCCGTTCTTCATCTTCATCTTCTCGCGAAACCAGAAGGGGTGGTAAGCGATGAGCCATCTTCTGGAAGTGCGCGACGTCCACGGCGGATACCACAAGACCGAAATCGTCCACGGTGTGTCGTTCACCGTCGAGCACGGCGAGTTCGTCTGCATCATCGGCGCGAACGGCTGCGGCAAGACGACTACCTTGAAGACCGTATTGGGGCTTATGAAGCCGACCGCCGGCGAGGTGCTCATCGACGGAAAGAGCACGCATGACATGGACGAGCCGGAGCTCGCGCGGCATTTCGCCTACATCCCCCAGGCGCACACGCCGCCCTTCCCCTTCAACGTGGCCGACGTCGTGCTCATGGGGCGCACCCCGTATGTGAACCGCCTCGCCGTGGTGAAGCCCGACGACCGAGCCATCGCGTGGCGCGCCATGAAGCAGATGTCGATCGAGCACTTGGCGGACCGCCCCTACACCGCGCTCTCAGGCGGCCAGCAGCAGCTCGTGCTGATCGCGCGCGCCCTCACGCAACAGCCCGATCTGCTCGTCATGGACGAGCCGACCGCAAGCCTCGACTTCGGCAACCAGCAGCTCGTGCTCTCGCGCATGAAGTCGCTCTCGCAGGCGGGCATGGGCGTGGTCATGGTGACGCACGACCCCGACCATGCGCTGTTCTGCGCCGACAAGGTCATCGTCATGGAGAAAGGCCTCGTCATTAACGAGGGAACGGCGGGCGAGGTCATCACCAACGATACGCTGCGGCAGATTTACGGAACGAACGTCCATGTAATCGACGTTGAGATAGAACCGGGCCACACCGAGCGCGTGTGCATACCGTTGTAAAGGACGAGAAGGAAGCGAAGAGTTATCGTGACGAAGAGTGAGAACGGGAACAATCGGGCGATGAGCCGCAGGAAGTTCCTGCAATTCGGAGGAGTTGCGGCGATGACCGTGCTGTTGCCCTCAAGCGGGCTTTTGTCGGGCTGCTCGGCAGATCAGGTGACGGGGGCCCTCGACAACATGGGGGTGAAATCGGGCCTCGACGCGACGTTCCGCGGCACCCGCGAGTTCACCGACTCCTGGGGCCGCACGCGAACCATCCCCACGGTCGACAAGCTCGAACGCGTGTACTTCACGAGCGCCCTTGCGCAGATCTTCGTGTTTACGCTCGCACCGCAGCTGCTCGGCGGCACGGGCATGCAGTACACCGAGGAGGAACTGCGCTACCTGCCCGCGGGAACCGAGAACCTCATCTACATGGGAACGCTCTCGGGCGGCGGCGAGATCGACCGCGAGATGCTGCTCAAGCAGGACATCCAGCTCATCATCGACTGCTCGGGCACGACGCTTTCCGCAGCGGACGTCTCGACCGCGGAGAAGCTCGAGAGCCAGACGAACATCCCGGCCCTGTGCATCGACGGGTCGTTCGACAACATCCGCACCGCCTACAAGCTCCTCGGGGAGATTCTCGGCGCCGAAGAGCGCGCAAGCGAGATTGCCGCGTACCTCGAGCGCGTCTACAACGACGTGACGACGGCGACCGCCGACATCCCCGAAAGCGAGAAGGTGCGTCTCTACTACGCCGAAGGCCCGCTCGGCCTGCAGACCGAGCCCGACCGCGGCCAGCATGCCCTCACCTTCGACGTGGCGGGCGCGAACAACGTTTCCGCCGTCGAGGAAACCCAGGGCATCGGCATGACCAACGTGAGCCTGGAAGCCGTGCTCGCCTGGGACCCCGAGGTCATCATCGCGTGGGACGACGTCATCCGAGGCGGTGCCGACGAGATCATCCGCACCGACGAGAAGTGGAGCCACATCTCCGCCGTGAAGAACGGCCGCGTCTACACGATGCCGAACGCCCCGTTCGCATGGTGCGACCGCCCGCCGGGAGTGAACCGCTTCCTCGGCGTCCAATGGATCGCGAACATGCTCTACCCCAATCGCTATGACGTCGACATGGTGGAGGAAGTCAAGAAGTTCTACTCGCTTCTGTACTGGGTCGACATCACCGATGACGATGCGCGAGAGCTTCTCGGCAATTCGTATCCGCCCTACGGAAAGCAGTAGCGATGCGCACCCAGACCATAAAAGCCAAACGACTTGCCAGCGACGCGCTGCGTTGTTTGCTCGTCTTCTTGCTCGCGTTCTCTCTGACGTTCTACGCGCAGGGAGCCGCGTTTGCGGAAGGCGAGTCGGATGGCGGAAGCTCAACCGAGCAGCCCTCCAACCCCGACCCTGCGCCCGAACCCGACCCCACCCCGCAACCCCCCACCCAGTCGGTGGAGGGCATCTCGCTGTTCTACGAGACGCCCTACGTCGGAAGCGGCTGGAAGGTCGCATCGAACAGCTGGGAGAACACGCCCGAGACGCACGGCCAGCTCACGAAGAAGGGCGAGTCGCTCCAGTTCAAGGTGCAGCTCGTATGGAACGACGGCTCGACCTCCTGGGCAGGTGACACCGGGCACATGACCAACTGGTCGGTAAGCGACCCGTCGGTAGCGCACGTGAGCACGTCCGGCCAGGTGACGGCACTCGCGAACGGCACTGTCGCGCTCACCGCGACCTGCGACGGGCTGTCGACCTCCTACATTATCGACGTGAGCGGGCAGAACAACGAGCTCTACGTGGAGAACATCGTCATCTGCGACGAGAACGGCGAGCCCTACACCGAGGCGGGCGCGCGCCTTTACAACACGAACCAGACGCTGCAGCTCGTCGCGCGCGTGACGGTGGCGAACCCCGCCGACGGCACGACGACCGATTACCTCACCTCCAACGGGCTTTTGAGCCAGCAAACCAACGGCGCGATCGCCGACCTCTCGTGGAGCGTCGATGACTCCACCTTTGGCTACGTCGAGCCGACGACCGGCCTCTACCGCCCCGCTGAGGAGGCGAACGTCTGGGTGAGCGCCTCGTCCACGGCGGGAATCGGCGGCGCAACCGTCACGGGCAAGGTGTGCGTGAGCACCGCGGCCGAGGAAAAGCCCGACCCCGTGGCGCGCCCGCAGGATTCCCTCACCGTGAAGGTCGTGTGGGAGGAAGCCCCCGACAAGGTCGTTTCCGAGAAAAAGTTCTCGCGCGCCGAGGTCGAGGCGATGGGCATGGTCGAGCAGACCTACACCGTCATCGGCTCGGCGAACCGCTTCGCCACGGTAAGCGGCCGAGGTGTCCTGCTCTCCACCGTGCTCGAAGCTGCGGGAGCGAACCTCGACGGCATCAAGGAGTTCCGCTTCGTCACCGCCGACACCCCGGTGGGGTCCTCGGACTTCGGCACAGCGGTGAGCTATAACATGCTCTTCGGCTCGATCCGCTACTACTTCCCGCAATACGACGCCGGCGGCAACGTGCAGGGAGGCGTTCCCGTGTCCCCGATGCTCGCCGTGCAATCGAACTTCCGCTGGTACAAGTACGGCGACTCGATCGACCCCGACTATTCCGACATGAACGACAACGCCTGCTTCCGCCTGCTCTTCGGAGCGACCGGATCAGGCCAGGTCACGTCGAACGCCCAGGTCTATTGGATCAACACCATCAAAGTCGTCCTCGCAGGCGCTCCCCCCGTTCAACCCGAGATCGGCGCCAACACCGGCAATGGCACCGGACAAGGCGGCTCGGGCGGCGGAGAAGGAGGCGGAGACGGCGGAAGCACCGGAACCGACGTCGGCGACGCCACCGGCCTTGGGGGCGGGTCCGCTGCGATCAGCGACGGCGGTGGCGGCACCACGGGCGGCTCATGGCAGGTCTACCAGGTCATGAACCCCAACCCCTCCGACGTCGACACCATTGATTTCGAGAACCCCTTCGCCCCGTTCGTCATCCCCTTCGCCGTCGGCACGGCAGCCGCAGGAGGCGTGCAGATGGGCGTGAGATACCGCAGACAGAAACTACCCCTGAGATAGCGTTCGAAAGGAGACCGAAGATGAAGAAGAACATCCGCACCGCAGCGATGGGAGTCGCGTTCGCGTTCGCGCTTGCCTGCGCTGCACCATGCGCCGCTTGGGCAGTCGAGACGCCCAGCAGCGTGACCACCATCGACGAGGCTCAATCATGGGCAGAGGCGTATCTCGACGACGCCCCCGCGCTGCTCTCCCTTAACGAGGAGCAACCAGGTTGGGAGCTTATCGAGCTCGCCAGCACCTCGTGGGATTTGCGCGCGGTGGCCCCCGACACCTCCTGGTACTCGGAGGGCGCATCGAGCTACACCTTAAGCACGGGCTCGCAGCTCGCAGGCCTCGCCGAGCTCGTCAACTCGGGCGTCACCTTCGAGGGCAAGACCGTGACGCTCGCAAAGGACATCGTGTTCATCCGCGCCGAGGTCACTCCCATCGGCGGGGAAGGCGGACACGAGTTCAACGGCATCTTCGACGGCGCGGGCTATTCGATCCGCGGCTACAGCCTCACGTCTCTTGCCGATGCAGGCGAGCGCGCAACGAACATCGCGCTGTTCGGCGGATGCGGCGAGAAGTCGGTCGTGAAGAACGTTCACGTGACCGGCGCCACCGTCACCGTCCATCGCTCCGCAAGCTCCTCACAGGCAGTCTCGAACGTAGCCGCCCTCATCGGCACCTCGAAGGGTTCGGTTGAGAACTGCACCGTCGACGCCACGATCGACGTCGCCGTCGACACGCCTCAAACCGACACCGTGAAATGCGTTATGTCCAAGATCGGCGGCATGGCGGCAAATGTGTACGGCGATGTGAAGAACTGCGAGTTCTCGGGGTCTATCAAGGCCATCACGAACACCGCAGGTTCCGACGGCACCGACGGCAACGGCCGCTCACCGGGGCTCATCGTCGCGAAGACCATCGGCGGGGTCGTGGCGTACCTCGGCGACCCAGCGCAAGAGGAAATCAAAGGCGCAAGGACGCACGGTAACATCTACAACTGCGTGTTCTCCGGCTCCATCGACTCCCAGTCCCCCTGCGAGGCGGGAACCGACCGCTTCGGCGAGAAGATCTCCGCCAAGACCGAGAGCGTCGGCGGAATCGTGGGATTCTCCCTCGGCAGCGTCTACGACAGCACCTGCAAGGGCATCGTCTCCGGTGCTCAGGCGAGCATGACGGGCGGCATCGTGGGATCCCTGCGCGGGTTGTCGATGAGCGGCTCGGGAGACTCGACCGAGATCGACTACGGCTCCAAAGATGACATCCTCTACACACAGCGTTGTTTAACCGATAAAAATGCCCAGGTCACTGGGTTGTATTCTGGCGGCGGCATCGTCGGCAGCGCAGGAAGCTACACCGTGATCACCGGGTGTGCGAACGCGGCGCTCGTCACCGTGAACCGCTGGAACAAGCCCGCTGGCGGCGGCATCGTGGGGCAAAGCCACGGAACCGTCTCGTTCTGCGGCAACACCGGCACCGTGAAGACCGCCACGGGCGGCGGCTACTACGTCGCGGGCATCGCGGGCATGCTGCTTCAGTACGCAAAACCCGACGGCACGCACACCACGCCCACTCCCGAAGTATACAGCTGCTACAGCGCCGGCAAGATCGACGCGCTTCCTGGAAACAAGAGCTCCGGCCTCATCGGCCAGAACGATGGTAACCTGCATGACTGCCTCGTGCTCAAGGACACCTGCGCGGACGGCAAGATCTACCACGTGGTCGATTCCAGCTCGGGCACGTATTCCAACTGTGCGTATGTGAGTGCCACCGACCTGCGCGCGACAAGCGCCGTCGCCGCCCTCAACAAGCAGCGCAACGGCGGCGAATGGGACAACTACTTCGTGCTCTCGACCGGCGGGCAGAACAACGGCTACCCCGTCCTGAAGTGCTTCGCGAACGCAACCTCGACCACCCCGCTTTCCAGCATCACAGCAACGTGCACGGAGAACGCACCCTACACCGGCGGCGAAGCCATTCCACGCCTTGAGGTCACCATGGGCGGAAAGACCCTCACCCAGGATGTCGACTTCTACGTGGTGCCGCAAGAAGGTGCCACCGACCTCGGCGACGGCTACAGCGCGAGCATCGTCGGCATCGGCTCCTACTCGGGCACGCAAAGCAACGTGTGCACCTACAGCATCGTGAAGGGCGACCTTGCGACCTGCCTCGTCTCCATCAAGAGCAGCAAGTTCGACTACTCGGAGAAAACGCTTGCGGCAGACGACATCACCGTCACCGACGCCTACGGCAACAAGCTCCCCTCTGACTGGTTCACCTACACCTTCAAGACCTGCGTCTACAATGGGTCCAACACCACCTATGCAGGCCAAACCTTAGTCGAGCGCTACATCTCGCCTTCCAAGACCATCAACATGACGCAGACCGCACCCGAGTGGTCCGCCGACGGCGTGTACCACTACGGCTACTACCCCGTGGTCATCTCCCCCACCGAGTCGGCTCCCTACACAGGCGAAACCGAAGGCCTGTTCAAGATCACGCCGGCAAGCCTTATGACCGACGTCGACATCGAGTACATGGAGTGGGACGGCGAGAACCTCGAGTGGAACGACAAGGCTATCGCGTTCGAGAACGGTGCCCCCGTGTTCAACTACACCGGCTCGACGATCAAGCCGACCATCTCGAAAGTCACCTACAAGGGGCACACGCTCGTCGAGGGCACCGACTACCAGCTCGTCTACGGCAACCCCAACTGCGATACGAGCTCGAGCAACTACACGCAATACGCCAACGTCGGCGACCCTGACAAAAACGAGGTTGGCTGCGTGACCGTGCGCTTCAAGGGCGGCGGACGACCGTTTGACTTCGACAACTTCGTGAACATGTACTTCGTCATCCACGGGCAGAACGCGCCCGCGCCGACGAGCATCGACGACTGCACCATCGTCGTGAACGACCAGGCATACACCGGCAAAGACATCACGCCAGTGAAGGTCTACGCTCCTGACGGAACCGAGCTTAAGGGCGAAGATTACAACGTGAAGTACGAGAACAACAAGGAGATCGGTACTGCCACCTTCACCGTTCGCGGATCGCGCTCCTACACCGGAAAGGCAACCGGCAGCTTCATCATCTACGACAAAGCCGACCAGCTCGGCTACGAGGACGTCATCGCAACCGACTGGTACGTGAAGGACGGCACGCTCAAGTTCTGCAAAGACTCGGGCCTTATCAAGGGCATAAACGACACGACGTTCCTCCCCTACGGCGAGCTTACCCGCGCTCAGATGGCCATGGTGCTCTGGCGCTTCGCCGACCCTGATGCTGCAGCCGCCTGCGATTCCGACAAAACCGCAAACGAGACCGGCCTGCCCGACGTCTTGGACAACGTTTGGTACACGGGTGCTGTGAACTGGGCATTCGAAAACGGCATCATCACCGGCTACAAGGATCCGGAAACTGGCGTCGCCACCGGCTACGGCCCTGACGACCCCGTCACCCGCGAGCAGGTGTGCGTGATCTTGAGGAACTACGCCAAGTCGCAGAACAACGCCGACGTCGACGCACAGACCGACCTGTCCAAGCTGGCCGCCATGCCCGACGCCGCCGCGGTCGACACCTGGGCGACCGAAGGCGTGGCCTGGGCACTCACTCAGGGCGCCATCGGCGGCGTTTCCCACGATGACGGCACGAAGACAATCGAACCCGTGCGCAGCATCTTCCGCTGCGAGATGGGCGCGATCATGCGCAACTGCACGTCGACGAACGACATCATCGTGCCCCCGACCGTGAAGCTGCAGGAACTTGAAGAGACAGCGGATGCGGTCGAGCTTGCAAGCGCCCCGACCGCCGAGGCGGCACCCGTCGCCGATGCTGCAGCAGCCGACGCCGCAGCGCGCGACGAGGAGGCGGGCCGGGCACCCGAGGAGGACGCAACCGCCGCAGCGGACGCAACCGGCACCGCCGCAACCGAAACCACGACCAAGGAAGATTAACCCATGCTCGAAATCGCACAAGCACTCTATCTGACCGACATCCTCCATGCGGTCGCGCAGGGGCTGCTGGCTCCCGTCATCATCGTCCTGCTCGCGTTCGCCGTCTACGCGGTCTTCCTCATCGGAAGCGTCATCGTCGAGGCGGTGACCGAGCGGCGCAACTTCCGAATCGTGATCTCGAAGTTCTTGGCTTCCATCGCCTGCGCGAAGGAAGAGGACCTCGCCGACGTCGTAATCGACTCGGGCCTTCTGCGCCGCCAGAAGGTGTCGCTGCTCACGCTGTGGAGCTACCGTTCGCTTCCGAGCGAGACGCTCGAGACGCTCGCGAAACGCCTGCTTGCCATCCAGGAGCTGCGCTACGGGCGCATCACCGGGCGAACCGACGCAGCGGTGCGCCTCGCCCCCATGTTCGGCCTCATGGGCACCTTGATCCCCCTCGGCCCCGGCATCGTTGCCCTCGGCCAGGGGCAGACCGACGTGCTCGCAGCCTCCATCGGCGTCGCCTTCGACACCACGGTCGCCGGCCTTATCACCGCAGGCGTCGCCTACGTTATCGGACGCATCCGCGGCAACTGGTACGAGAACTACCTCGGCGCGCTCGAGGCAGCCATGTGCACCATGCTCGAGAAGATCGAGAAGGAGCGCGAGGCAGGTGTTGTGACCACCGTCGGCGACGGCGTCGACGTGGAGATCATCATCGCCCGCGCCGAGAAGGAAATGAGCGACAAGGGCATCTCCTTGAAGGAACTCGTGGGCGCCGCAGGCGAAGAGCCCCGTAAGGCCGACGCTGCGCCCGCCAAGGAAGGCGAATAGCCATGGCGCACGGATTGCGAAACGGCGGCGGGCTGCGCGGAGGACGCCTGCGCTCGAAAGAGGACACCGATCCCATGGCGTCGGTCGCTAACATCGCCGACATCATGCTCGTGTTCGCATGCGGTCTTATGATGGCGCTCGTCACCGTCTGGAACATCGACTTCACCCCCCTCTCGGAGCTTCAAGACAAGCAGCTCGAAGCGATCGACATGCCCGAGGACATGCCCGAGGACATGAGCGATGCCGGCAACGCCTACGTCGAGAAGGGCATGGTGTATCAGGACCCCAAGACGGGCAAGTACTACATGGTCACCGAGGACAAAGACGCAATGGACAGCGACCTTGCGAGCCAGGGTACCTCGTCGGGAGATTCGACGAGCTCCAGCTCGGCAAGCTCCAGTTCCAGCTCGGGCAGTAAATCCCGCGCTGCAAGCCCCTCGGGTTCCACCAGCGCAAGCGGCTCCTCGTCGAGCGCAGCTGCCCCCGATAGAAGCGCCGGGGCGGATTAGCGAACTATCCTTTACCGAGTTTTATCTCTATAGGGGATACTTCGCGCTATACTATCCACAAACCTGTTTATTCGGGTTTTGGAATATAGGAGTAGGGAAATAGAAAGAAGGAAAAGGAGGTTTCCATGTTATCGAACGCCAAGAAGGCCTGGCATGTTGCGCTTGCATTCGTGCTCGCCACGGCATTTGCACTGCCAAGCCTTGCATTCGGTCTCGATGGAAAGGGAGACACGTCAACTGCCGCCGATGGCACGATGGCTGTCTACGTCGAGGATGAGGCGGGCAACACCGCACTCATGAAGACCTACACCGCCGACGAGTTCGCGGCTCTCGCGACCGAGGTGGATGCAGGCTACCAGTACGGCAAGAACAACATCATCAACGTTCTCGCCGTCAAGAAGATGGTCGAGTTCGACAAGCTCATCGCCGACGCTGGCGCTTCCGCATACTGGAAGGAAGGCGCCAAGCTGCAGTTCACCTGCACCGACGGCGTGTACAAGAAGAACGTGCCGAGCTACGAGCAGCTCAACGAGCCGGGCTACTTCTACCCGAATCGTTCCAACACCGAGGTTACCGACGTCTCGGGCGCCATCGAGGTTCCCGCAGGCATCGCGATTCCTGGCTGGTACAAGAGCTCGACGACCGCTGGCGAGACTTCCGCTGACGCGCTCGCCGCTGCGCTTTCCCAGCTTGATGGCACCATCACCAAGGACAACAAGGCCGGCGACTCCACCAAGGTTGGCATCGGCATCGCCCGCGACCTGTCCTCCTCCGAGGAAGGCGCCGTCATCGACGCTGGCTGGCGTCTTACCGGCAGCGTGGTCGCCATCACGGTCAAGGCGCCGGCTGGCGTGACCGTGAACAGCATCTCCAACTGCACGATCAACGGCACCGACACCCAGTACTACACCGGCAGCGCCATCACCCCGATCACCGTGTCCGACCAGGAAGGCAACCTCCTCGCCAAGGACACCGACTACACGATCGAGTACGCCGACAACGTGAATGCCGGCACCGCCAGCTTCACCATCACCGGCATCGGCAACTACGTCGGCCAGGTCAAGGGCACCTTCCCCATCACCGACAAGATTCTGAACGTGCAGATCAACGGCCTGCCCGTGAAGTCCTACACGATGGCTGAACTGGTATCGAAGCTCTCCACCGACACGCAGTACTACCAGCAGTCCAACCACGGCTCTGTCGTGGGCTACGCCGCTACCGACTACATCACCTTCGCCGACCTTCTGAAGGATGCCGGCATCGACCAGTACTGGACTGAAGGCTCCAACCTGCAGTTCATCTGCACCGACGGCCTTTACGGGAAGAACCAGCCCACCTTCGAGGAAATTGCCGAGCAGAACCTGTTCTACCCCAACCAGTCCCCCTCTGAGGTGAACAACATCACCGACGCCGTTGCGACCCCGGCAATCCTCGCGTTCACCTACGGCTCCCAGAAATCCACTATCGAAGTTGTGAGCGACACCGCGCAGGCTGCTGCCGCCAACATGAACACCTACCCCCTCGCAAAGGTCTTCCGCGGCTGGAAGGCTGACGAGAACGGTTCCATCAACGCTCCTGGCTGGCGTCTTGCCACCGGCGTTGTCACCGTGAACCTGCAGACCACCCATGCGTCGAAGATCTTCTCCGACGTCGAAGCAAAGTCCTGGTATGAGGATGCCGTCACGTTCTGCAACTTCACCGGGTTCATGACCGGCTATGCCGACACCGACCTCTTCGGGCCGAGCAACGCTCTCACCCGCGCTGAGTTCGCCACCGTCCTGTATCGCATCATGAATCCCGACGCCGCTTCCGCTGACTTCACGAACGTGAAGAACGAGACCAATTTGCCCGACGTCGAGGACGGCAAGTTCTACACCCCGGCTGCCAACTGGGCTGTCGCCGAGGGAATCATCACCGGCGTTGACGGCAAAGAGTTCCAGCCGAACACCCCGTGCGATCGCCAGACCATGTGCGTCATCCTCTCCCGCCTCTTCGGGGCCGAGAATCCCTCCATGGATAAGCTCAATGCCATGCCGGATGCTGAAGGCGTTGCCGTTTGGGCAACCGAGGGCGTTGCATGGGCTCTGAACGAAGGCGTCATCTCCGGCGTCGACGTTGAGGGCACCCGCTACATCCAGGCCGACACCGTGCTCAGCCGCGCTATGGCCGCCCAGGTCGTCGCCAACTCTTGCTACAACGGCCTGTTCTAAGTAATCTCAGAACAACCTTGTTTGCATGAAAAAACGCTCGGTCCGCAAGGGCCGAGCGTTTTTTTGATTCGCAAGAATGGAACGTGCTACCGAGGTTGGCACGCATCAGATGCCGAAGCGTGAAGGCCGCTACGCCTCGCGCTCGTCGAAGTCTCCCACAAGGGCGCGTGCGAAGTCGTGCGGGTCGAAATCCTTCAAATCGTCCATGCCCTCGCCCACGCCGATCTTCAGCACGGGAAGCTCAAGCTCGTGGCTCACGGCAAGAGCGATGCCGCCCTTCGCCGTACCGTCGAGCTTGGTAACGACGATGCCGTCGAGGGAAAGCGAGTTGTTGAACTCGCGCGCCTGCTGCAGGCCGTTTTGGCCGGTCGTCGCATCGATGACGAGCACGGTGTAGACTGGCAGCTGCGAGCGCTTGCGCACAACGTTCACAACCTTCTCGAGCTCGCGCATAAGATCGGCAGAGGTGTGCAGACGACCTGCGGTGTCGATAAGCACCAGATCCGCACCCGTTTCCTCCGCACGCTCGATCGTGGCGTAGCACACGCTTGCAGGGTCGCTCCCCCGCTCGCGCTCGACAACCTCGACATCGGCACGGCGCGCCCAGACCTCGAGCTGCTCGATCGCAGCAGCGCGGAAGGTGTCTGCGCTGCCCAAGATGACGTTGCGGCCCGCATCGGAGGCCTCCTTGGCAAGCTTGCCGACGGTCGTCGTCTTACCCGTGCCGTTGATGCCCACGAAAAGCACAAGCGCGGGCTCGCCGCCGAAGACCTCTTCCCCGCCCTCGGTGAACGTGCTCGCGATCTGCTCGTTGAGCATATCGAGCACGGCGTAGGCGTCGGGAAGCGCCTTGCGCGTCGCCTGGTCGCGCAGGTTCTCCACGATGGAGCTCGCCGCGGGGGCGCCGACATCGCTTAAGATGAGCGTCTCCTCGAGCCCGTCCCAAAACTCGTCGTCCAAGTCCGGCCCGCGGTCGAGCAGGACGTTCATCTGCTCCTTGAATTTGTCGCGCGAGCGCGAAAGACCCTCGCTGATGCGATCGAAAAAGCCCATGGTCAATCCTTTCAGGAAAACGAAGAGGCAGGCGAAGCGCCTCGGAATCTTCTGCAACACAGCATAGCAAAGAAACGCCCCCGACATCCGAAAATGCCGAGGGCGTTGACAACACGTAGGCGGAAACGGCGAACTAACGAACCGCGCGAGTCATCTCCTCCGTTGGAGGAAGCTCGGGGTCGTACAGGTGGCAGGCGCACCGATGGTTTTCCTTCACCTCGCGCAGCTCGGGAACCGAGTTCCCGCATACGCCGAGGCGTTTGAAGCAGCGGCCCGCGAAACGGCATCCCGGGGGCGGGTCAATCGGGGAGGGAACATCACCTTGCAAGATGATGCGCTCGCGCTTCGATTTCGGATCGACCGCGGGGATAGCGGAAAGCAGCGCCTGCGTGTAGGGGGACAACGGGTCGGCATACAGCGAGCGCTTCGGGGCAATCTCCATGATCTTGCCCAAATACATGACACCCACGCGATCGGAAACATGCTTCACGACGTTTAAGCCATGCGCGATGAACAGGTAAGTTAAGCCGAACTCCTCTTTAAGATCGTCGAGCAAGTTGAGAACCTGAGCCTGAATGGAGACGTCGAGCGCGGACACGGGCTCATCGCAAACGATGAGCTTGGGGTTCACGGCGAGCGCGCGGGCAATACCAACGCGTTGGCGCTGGCCGCCGGAGAACTCGTGCGGATAGCGATTGCGCATGTAGTTCGCAAGGCCGACGCATTCGAGCAGCTCGTTCACACGGTCCTCAACCTTATCCTTCGGCACGATGTTGTTCGTGATCATCGGCTCGGCGATGATGTCGCCGATGCGCATGCGCGGATTGAGCGACGCATACGGGTCCTGGAAGATGAGCTGGATGTCCTTGCAGTAGTTCTTGCGCTCGGAATCCTTCATCGCGGTGAGGTCTTTGCCCTCGAAGATGATCTTGCCGCTCGTGGGCTTGAGCAGGTTCACGAGCATCTTGCCGACCGTCGTCTTGCCGCAACCGGATTCGCCGACGAGGCCGAACGCCTCGCCCCTCTTAATCTGGAACGACACGTCGTCGACGGCGTGCACGTACGACGTCGCTTTGCCGAAGAAGTTGGTTTCGGCGGCGAACAGCTTCGTCAGGTGCTGCACATCGAGCAATACATCGGAATCCGCCGCGCTGTCGGCAGCGGGCTTCTGGGCAGCGTTATCGCTCATCGGCTTTTCCCTCCTCTGCTTCCTGCGTCTCGTCGCCCATGATGAGAGCGGCGGCAGTGCTCACCTCGCGCGCTGCCTCGACGGCTGCGCGAGCCTTTTCCTCGTTCTTCTCGACCTCGGCGGCGTTCTTCGCCTTGCCCGATTCCTCCTCATAGAGGAAGCAGCGTACCTTGTGGTCGCCCACCTGCACCAGGTCGGGCACCTTCTCGCGGCAAATCTGCATACAGTTGTCGCAGCGGTCGGAGAAATGGCATCCGGGAGGCATCTCGAGCGGATTCGGCACCATGCCCTTGATCATGTAGAGGCGCTTCGAATCGTCGTCTTCCAAACGGGGAATCGACTTCAGAAGGCCGAGCGTATAGGGGTGCATAGGGTTGTCGAACAGCGAGCGCACCTCGGCTTCTTCCACGACCTGGCCGCAGTACATGACGACGACGCGATCGGCGGTTTCCGACACGACGCCCAAATCGTGCGTGATGAGCAGCACGGCCATGCCGGTGTCGTCGCGCAAGCGGCGCAGAAGGTCGAGGATCTGCGCCTGGATGGTCACATCGAGCGCCGTGGTGGGCTCGTCGGCAATGAGAAGCTTGGGGTTGCACGCAAGCGCCATGGCGATCATGACGCGCTGGCGCATGCCGCCCGACATCTGGTGCGGATAGTCGCGCACGCGGGCCTCAGGGCTCGGGATACCGACCTTGCGCAGAAGGTCGATCGCGCGCGTGAGCGCTTCCTTCTCGGAAATCTTCTCGTGCGTGCGAATGGCCTCGACGATCTGGTCGCCGATGCGGTACACGGGGTTGAGCGACGTCATGGGCTCCTGGAAAATCATGGCCATGTCGTTGCCGCGCATCTCGCGGTATTCCTTCTCGGAGAGCGTCGTCAGGTCCTTGCCGTCGAACTCCATCGAGCCGCCGGCGACGTGGCCGGGTTCGGCCAGAAGGCCCATAATCGACAGGCTCGTGACCGACTTGCCCGAGCCGGATTCGCCCACGATGGCGAGGATCTCCCCTTCGTCGACCGAGAACGTCACGTCGTCGACGGCGCGGACGACGCCGCGCTTGACGGGGAACTCAGTGCAGAGGTTCTTCACTTCAAGCAACATGTGACTACCTCTTTCTCGACTTGGGGTCAAGGCCGTCGCGGATGCCGTCACCGAGCAGGTTGAACGCGAGCACGGTGAGGGTGATGGCGAGGCCGGGGAAGATCATGAGCCACGGCGCGCGGAACAACTCGTTGCGACCACGGCCGAGCATGTCGCCCCATTCGGCGTCGGGCGGCTGCACGCCAAGGCCCAAGAAGCCGAGGGCCGCGCAGTCGAGGATGGCCGACGAGATGCCGAGCGTCGCGCGGACGATGATCGAGGGCAGCGCGTTCGGGAGCACATGGCGGAACACGATGGCGAAGTTCGAGTTGCCCATGACGCGCGCGGCGGCGACGTAGTCGTTCTCCTTGATGGAGAGGATCTCGGAGCGCACGATACGCGCATATTCGGGAATGGCGACGAAGCCGATGGCCACAACCGCCTTCTCGATGCCCTGGCCGAGCGCAGCCATGATGGCGATGGCGAGCAGGATCGACGGGATGGAGAGCATCATGTCCATGATGCGCATGATGACCGTGTCCCATTTCCCGCCCTTGTAGCCGGCGATCGCGCCCAGAACGACGCCGAGCGACAGCGAGATGGCCACGGCCGCCAGGCCGACGACGAGGGTAATCTGGGTGCCGACGAGCACGCGGCTGAAGATGTCGCGGCCCTGAAGGTCGGTGCCGAACCAGTGCTCGGCCGAAGGGCCCTGCGCGGAATGCGCGAGGTTCTGCTCGTAGGGATCGTAGGGCAGCACGCCGGGAACGAGCTTCGTCACAACGGCGATGACCACGAGAACGAGGATGAAGATGGCCGACACGAGCGCCGCCTTGTTGGAGACGATGCCGTCGATGACGTCCTTCCAGATGCTCTCGCGCTTTTCAACCACAGGCGCTGCTGCGGCGTTCGAATCGAGTTCGCCGGCGCCTTCGGTCGCGAGAACCGTTTTCTTGCTCATCTCGATCACCCCTCTTCCTTCGCACCGTACTTGATGCGGGGATCAAGCCATGCGTAGACGATGTCGACAAGCAGGTTCATGATGACGAAGATGACCGCGACGAGCAGTACGATGCCCTGCACCACCGGGAAGTCGCTCTTGAGCACGCAGTCGACAGCGTATTTGCCGATGCCCGGCCATGCGAACACCGTTTCGGTGAGCAGCGCGCCGCCGAGAAGGCTGCCGAACTGCAGGCCGATGACGGTGGAGACGGGCAGCATCGCGTTGCGCAGCGCGTGCTTGATGTTCACCGAGCGCTTGGTCAAACCCTTCGCACGAGCAGTGCGGATGTAGTCGGCATTCAACGTTTCGAGCATGGAGGAGCGCGTCATGCGCGTGATGATCGCCATAGAGTACAGCGACAGCGCGAGCGTCGGCAGGATGAGGTGCACGAGCACGTCGCCGAGCGCGGTCCAGTCGCCCTTCATGATCGTATCGAGGATGAAGAAGCCCGTGCCGCCCGTCGGCTGGAGAAGCGGCGTCACGCGGCCGGACGACGGCAGGATGTGCAGCGTCGCCGAGAACAGCAAGATAAGCAGGATGCCGGACCAGAAAATCGGCATCGACACGCCGATGAGCGCGATAACCATGCTCACGTTGTCGGCGAGCTTGTTCTTCTTCACCGCGGCGAGCACGCCGAGCGCGATGCCGCATACCGATGCGACGATGATGGCGCAGATGGCGAGTTCGGCCGTTGCCGGGAAGCGTGACGCGATCTCGGCCGCGACGGAGGTGTGCGTGTAGTACGACGTACCCAGGTCGCCTTGGATCGCCGACACCAAGAAGTTGACGTACTGCATCCAGATCGGATCATCGAGTCCGTAGTCAGCCCGCCACGCGGCCATCGCCTCGGGCGTCGCATGCTCGCCGAGAACGACGGGAGCAGGGTCGGACGCCAAGACGCGCGTGATGAAGAAGATGATGATCGTCACACCCAGCAGCACGGGAATCACCATAAGGATTCTCTTGAGGATGTATTTGAGCACCTTGTTCCTTTCGAAAGAGCCCCGTCTCGTCTGACTCGGGGCTGTAAAGACGCAGGTTGCGGATCCTGCCTGGAAGCGAATCCCCGTCATTCGACTCCAGGCAAGCCGCACCTCTGCGCAAAACGGGGCGCGCGAAGCGGACAACCCGCTTGCGCGCCCCGGAAAAGGGCAAAACTCAGGGAAACGGTTCTACGCTTCCTTGGAAACGCCCTTGAAGAAGACGACTCCCGTCGGGTGATAGTAGAAGTCCTTCACCTTCGGGCTGTAGCCGAGCAGGTTCTTACCATGGGAGATGAGCACCCACGGCTGCTCCTCAGCGACCATTTCCTCGCACTTCTTGTAGATCGCGTCGCGGTCGTCGCCGTCCGGCGTGTCGATGCCCTGGGCGATGAGCTTCTTGTACTCGGCGTTGTTCCAGTGAGCCACGTTCATGGACTTGTTGGAGTCCGCGAGCAGGTTCATGAAGTTGTCCGGGTCGCCGTTGTCGCCCGTCCAGCCGTAGAAGCAGATGTCGTAGGGATCGGTCTGAACCTTCGACTTGTAGGTGGTCCAGTCGTACTGGGTGATGTTCACCTTGACGCCGACCTTGTCCAGGTAGCCCTGGATCATGTTGGCGAGCTCGACGCCGCCCTTGGCGTTGTAGGGACGGGCGGTGGAGTAGGTGATGCAGGTGAGCTCGGTGACGCCCTTCGCGGAAAGCGTGGCCTTCGCAGCATCCGGGTCGTACGCGGTCTGCTTGATGTCCTTGTCGTAGGGAGCCATCCACAGCGGCATGACGGAGTTCGCGACGGAAGCGTAGTCGCCGTAGATAGCGGTGACCATTTCCTCGACGTTGATCGCCTGGGCGATGGCCTTGCGGACTTCCTTGTCGGCGCAGATGCCGCCCTCGTCGGTGTTGAACGCCATGTAGTTGATGGTCATGCCGTCCTCAGCGAAGAGCTCGTAGCCGCCGTCGATGATCTGGTTGGCGGAAGAGGGGTCGACCGAGGAGATGATGTCGCACTCGCCGTTCAGAAGCGAGGTGATGCGGGTGTTGCCCTCGGCGATGACCTTGAAGATGATGTTCTTGGTCTTCGGGGCGTTGTCCTTGTCCCAGTAGTCCTCGTTGGCCTCGAGGGTGATGGAAGCGGACTTCGTCCAGTCGACGAACTTGTAGGGGCCGGTGCCGACGGGCTTCTCGATCGGCTTGCCGGCGGCATCGTCGATGGCCTTCGGCGACACGATCGGGGAAGCGAGGCACATGGCCAGATTCTTCAGGAACGACGTGTTCGCGGCGCGCATGGTGAACTTCACGGTCTTGTCGTCGACGGCTTCGACTGTCTTCACGCCCGAGTTCGCGGCTTCCTCGCCGAAGACGAAGGAGGCGTAGGGCATGTCGGAGTTGCGGTTCGGCTCGAGCAGGCGCTCGACGGACTTCACGACGGCAGCGGCGTTGAACTCCTCGCCGTCATGGAACTTGATGCCCTCGCGCAGCTTGATGGTGTAGGTGAGCATGTCGTCGGAGATTTCCGGCAGCTCGGCGGCGAGCAGCGGCTGGACCGTCGCGTCCTTCGCGCCGTAGCCGTAGAGGCCCTCATGGATGTTGCAGGAAACAATGGCGGATTCGCCGTCGTCGAAGTACGCCGGGTCGAGAGCGCGCGGGTCGGCGGTGAGGCTGTAGGTGATGCTCTCGGCAACGCCCGAGCCGGAAGCGGACGAGTCGCTCTTCTTCTCGCTGGAACCGGAGTTGCTCGAGCAGCCGGCCATGCCAATGACGGCGGTGCTCGCAACAGCGGTGCCGAGCAGGCCCATGAACTGGCGCCTGCTGACTTGCAGCTTGCTTTCTTCCATTGGATTTCTCCCTTCCCATTTCGACCCGATCGTTCGCCGACGGGCCGTCGCACAGCTTCCTGTACCGTGCTTTCCCACGAATTCCTAAGAACAGCTAGAAATTCGTATCGATACACTTTAGCGCAGCAAAGCACGCGCGCGTGCCACGAGTGGGGATTTTTTGGACTATTTATTCGCTTTTTACCGTCAACGGCGGGAAAAAGGCAGGTAAAGAATGGGTAGCTGGCGATTCAAGGAAACATGATCGAAACATACGGAGGGCGCGCCGGAGGGTGCCTCCCCTATCTGGCGCGCCCTCCCCGCCCTCGATGCGGCTACTCGGCGTATTGCAGGGCCCTATCGAGTTTCTGGCTTACGACCTTCGTCACGCCGTCGGCCTGCATGGAGACGCCGAAGAGCACGTCTGCAGTCTCCATCGTGCGACGCTGGTGCGTGATCATGATGAGCTGCGTGGTGCCGCGAAGCGATTCCACAAACGCGACGAGGCGGCGCAGGTTCGTGTCGTCGAGCGCCGCTTCGACCTCGTCCAAGATGTAGAACGGCGTCGTGCGGATGCGGTAGACCGCGAACAGGAGCGCAATCGCGGTGAGCGACTTCTCGCCGCCGGACATAAGCGACATCTTCGTGATGCGCTTGCCGCGCGGCTGCGCCGAGACCTCCACGCCCGTGTTCTCCATATCGTCGGGGTCGACGAGGGACAGATGCGCCGTGCCGCCGGGGAACAGCGTGGAGAAGATTTCCTGGAAGTTAGCGTTCACCGCCTCGTAGGTCCTCGCGAAATCGTCCTTCATGCGCGCATCGATGACGCGGTTGATCTTCGCGAGCGCCTTGCGCGCGCCGTCGAGGTCGGCAAGCTGGCTCGCCAGATAGTCGTAGCGCACCTTGAGCGCGTCGTACTCGTCAGCGGCATCGGGGTTGATCGTGCCTAAGTTGGCGATGCGGCGGCGCAGCTTGAAGGCGGCGTCCTCCACTTCGTGGCGGTTCTCAAGCTCGGGGCATGCGAGCGCCGTCTCGAGCGGCGTGCGGCAGCCGTGGACAATCTCGTTGACCGCAGCCTCGACCTGCACCTCCAAACGTCCTTTGTCCACACGCGCAGCGCTCATGCGCTCGCTGGCCGCGTCGTAGGCGTCGTGAGCCGCGCGCGCCTTCGAGCGCGCCTCGTTCGCCTGGGCATGCAGCCCCGACTGGGAATCCTGCGCCTGCGTCGCCTTGTCCTCCAAGTCGACCGTCCAGCGGCGGGCGCTCTGCGCAAGCTCCTCGAACACCGCGAGCAGAGGCTCGATGCGGGATGCGGAAAGCTCCTTCGCGCGATGGGCCAAACGCTGCGTCTTCGCCTGGGCAGCGAGCTGGGCGAGCTCCCCCGCGCGCGCATCGCGGACGCGGACGGTGTAGGTCTCGCGCTCCACAAGCGTCGCTGCGGCGAGCCTTGCCTCGGAGAGGGCATCGGTTGCCTGTTGGGCGGCATCGCGCAAGGGGGCGGCAGCGTCAAGCGCGGCGGCAAGACTTTCCTTCACACCTTCCAGCTCGTGCCCGAGCTCGTCGGCCAAGCGCGCATACTCCTCCACGTCGGGACGGGCCTTCGCGATAACCTGCTCCGCCTCCGAGCGCTGTCGCTCGACGTTCTCAAGTTCATGGCGAGTCGAAGTGAGCTTGCGCGCGGCGGCGTCGGCAGCGGCGCGCGCGGCGTCCGACTTGCCCTTGGCGGCAGCGAGCTCCTGGCTTTTTGCGAGGCTTTCCCCTTGCGCCGTGCGCAGGGCGGCGTCAGCGGCGTCGGCAGCTTCCTTCGCCTTTTGCGTCGCCTCCTTCGCGACGACAAGCTCACGGGAAAGCTCCTCAAGACGGCGGGCGCGAGCGAGGGCGCCCTGTCCCCCATCGTCGACATGACGGCCGGCAACCACCTTGCCCGTCGGCCACACGATGCACCCGTCGGGCGTGGCAAAGCGCAGGCCGAGCGTGTCGGCCTCATGGGCGGCAAGCGCCTCCTCAAGGTTTTCGCACACGACGACATCGCCGAGGAGCGCGCGGACCGCACGAGCGGACGACTCGGGGAACGAAAGACCCGCAAGAAGCGCGCGGCCCAAGGCGCCTGCGGGACGCGCTGAGGCGTCAGGCGTGGAAACCCCGTTCACATCGTCGCGCAAGACGAGCGTCACCTCGCCGTTTTTCCCTTCGGCGGCGAGCGCGGCGACCATGCTTGCCGCATGCGACCCGTCAGCCACAAGAAGCGCTGCCACGTCGGCGCCGAGAAGGTGCTCGACGAGCGCCTCCTGCCCTTCGGGAGCAGAGATTTCGTGGGAAAGCGGCGCGACTGCGGCATCGAAGGCAGCCGCGTTGCTCGCAAGCCATTCGAGCGCGGGGCCCTGGGCCTTCGCGGATGCCCGCTCAACTTCGCGCAACGCTTCGATCGAGGCAGCGCAGGCGCGCTCGGCGTCGTTTGCCTCGTCGCGGGCAGCACGTGCCTCCTCGGCAGCGCGCACAGCCTCGCCCACGTGCATGCGGGATTCCTTCTCGACCTGCTCGAGCGCCGAGAGCTCTTCGGCGAGCATTCGGGCATGGGCCTCCGCCTGGGAAGCCTCGGCCTGGGCGCGGTCGAACTGAAGGGTAAGCTCTTGGGTATGCCCCTCGATGATCTTCATGTGCGCGAGCCCGTTCGTGAGGGCCTCTTTAAGCTCGGCGTGCTTGGCGCGGGCCGAGTTGATGCGCGATTCCAAATCGCGGCTCGCGCGGCCGAGTTCGGTCGCGCGCTTCTCGGTCTCGGCGCGCCTCGACGTCACGTCCGCATGGTCGGCAGCGAGCCGCGACACCTTTTCTTCAGCTTGCGCACGCTCGGCCTGCACGCTTGCAAGCTGGGCGTTTGCCGCATCAAGGTCGGCTTGGGCGGTCTTTGTACGAGCGGCGTTCGCCTCGAGCGACACCGCAAGCTCGCCCGCACGGGAGGTCGCTGCACGCTTGCGCTCGCGCATGACGAGCTCGGCGGACTCGATGCGCTCAACGGCGCTCGAAGCCTGGCGATGCTGACGCGTGAGCTCGCCGGCGCTTGCCCCCTCTTGGCGGATCTTCTCCTGCAGTGCCTCGGCAGCAGCTTCCGCGGTCGAAATCTCCGCGCGCTTCGCCTCGAGCTCGGCAGCAACAGCTTCCTCGCGCGCCGTGGCGGCGGCGTGCTTTTCCTGTAGCTGTCGCAAGTCATCGACGGCAAGCTTGAGCTTCAGATCGGAGAGCTCGGCGGAAAGCCCGATGTAGGTGCGGGCGCGCTTCGCCTTGCGCTCGAGCGGCTTCAGTTGACGTTCGACCTCGGCGGTCACGTCGCGCACGCGCGCAAGATGCTGATCCATCTGGGCCAGCTTGCGCTCGCTTTTCGCCTTGCGCTGCTTGTGCTTGAGCGTTCCCGCGGCCTCTTCGATGAGCGCGCGGCGGTCTTCAGGCTTCGATTGCAGAATAGAATCGAGGCTACCCTGCGAGATGATCGAGTGCGTGCCCGTCCCAAGTCCCGAGTCATGGAGGATGTCGAGCACGTCCATGCGGCGCGCCACCGTGCCGTTGATGAGGTATTCGCTTTCGCCCGAACGGTACATGCGGCGCGTAATCGCGACCTCGTCGTAGTCGACGGGAAGCGTGCCGTCGGAGTTGTCGAGCACCAAGTCGACTTCTGCAAGCCCCGCCGCGCGTCGGGCGGAGGAGCCGGCGAAGATGACGTCTTCCATGGCCTGTCCGCGCAGATGCTTGGCGTTGCGCTCGCCGAGCACCCACAGCACGGCATCTGAGATGTTCGATTTTCCCGATCCGTTCGGGCCCACGATCGCCGTGATGCCCGGCTCGAGCGTGAGCGCGCTTCGGTCGGCAAAGGACTTGAAGCCCTTGAGGACGAGGGATTTGAGGTGCATTCGCTAGCCCTGTTTCTTCTGAAGGCGTGCGGCTTCCTTCTCTGCTTTGATGCGGGCGCGCTCGGAGGCCTTCTCGGCCTTCGCATGTGCTGCAGCTTCTTTCTCGGCAGCGCGGGCGGCTGCCTTCTCGGCCTTGGCCTGCGCCGCGGCCTCCTCCTTGGCGGCACGCTCCTCCTCGGTAAGTCCGAGCCCGAAGAACTCGCCGAGGCGCGCGAGCGTGCTCTTCGCAGCCTGGCTCTCGGCCTCCTTCTTCGTGCGGCCGGTGCCACGGGCAAGTCCCTGGTCACCCGCATAGACCTGTGCGACGAACGTGCGGTCGTGCGGCGGGCCCTGCGTCTCGATGAGCTTGTAAGTCGGCGTGATGCCGCCCTCCTGCAGCTTCTCCTGAAGGGCGCTCTTGGGGTTTTCGGGCTGCGCGGCCAAATCGAGCGACATATGCGGGATAAGCGTGCGGCGCACGAACTTCACTGCGGCGTCGATGCCGCCGTCAAGGTAGAGCGCGGCAACGACCGCCTCGTAGACGTTTTCGAGCGCGGAGTGAAGGCCTCGCTTGCCCGTGCCCGTCTCGGAGGAGCCGAACACGATGATGTCGGCGAATCCGAGCTTCGCAGCCACATCCGAAAGGCTCGAGCCCGCGACGAGCGCCACCTTGATGCGGGTGAGCCCGCCCTCGTCGATTTCATGAAAGCTGTCAAACGCGATCGCCGCGACGATGGCGCCCACAATGGAGTCGCCCAAGAACTCCAGGCGCTCGTAGGAGTATTTGACTGGACGGCCCTCCGTCGCCGAAGGGTGTGTAATTGCCGAGAGGAGCAGCTGCTCCTGCTTGAATTCGTAGCCCAAGATTTCCTGGGCGCGTGCGAGCTTTTCCTGCTGTTCTTCAGTCATCGACATGCTGATATCGGACCACCTTGCGATTACCGTGTCTTCTGATTGCTTAAACGTTTATTCTACCTGTTCAGAATTATTTGCGTCGGAGCCTGCGAGCGTCTGCGCGATTATTTCAGAAACGTTCTCCCGGGCGGCGCGGGCGGTCACGAGGATGCCGTTCTTCACCGCCTTCGCGTTCGAAGAGCCATGCCCGACGACGACGGCGCCCTTGCAGCCCAGAAGCGGCGCGCCGCCGTAGGTGTCGGCGCTCATGCGGTCTTTCAGCTCGTAGAGCTCGCTTTTGAGCGCGAGCGCGCCGATCTTCGCCTTCGCCGAGGACATCATGGCTTCCTTCACCATCTTGAAGAGCACCTTCGATGTGCCCTCGATGGACTTGAGGGTCACGTTGCCGGTGAAGCCGTCGCACACCACGACGTCGAAATCGCCCGTCAGAATATCGCGACCCTCGGCGTTGCCCGCAAAGCCCGGCACCTGCTTAGCCATGAGCGCATGCGTCTTAATCGCGAGGTCGTTGCCCTTTTCCTCCTCCTCGCCGATGTTGAGAAGGCCGATGCGCGGGTTCGGGATGCCCAAGATGCGCTCGGCGTAGATGCCCGCCATGCGGGCGAACTGGACGAGGTAAGCGGGCTTGCAGTCGGCGTTCGCGCCCACGTCGCACAGAAGCACCGGGTGGGACGGCGCGGGAAGTGGCATGGCGAGAGCCGGGCGCTGCACGCCCTTCACGCGCCCGACCACAAGCGTCGCAGCGGCGAGGCATGCGCCCGTCGACCCCGCGGAGAAGAAGCCCTCTGCCTGGCCTTCTTTCACCAAGCGGCAGCCGACCACGATCGAGGAGTCCTTCTTCTGTCGCACGGCGCGGGCGGGGTGCTCGCCCATGTCAATCACCTGGGTGGTAACGTGCGCCTCGCAGCGGTCGCGGTTCGCGGCGAACGGGGTCACCACCTCGTCGGGCCCGCACAAAACGATCTTGAGCGCAGGGTCGGCCTCAAGCGCGGCTGCGACGCCTTCGAGCACGACGCCGGGCGCGTTGTCGCCGCCCATGGCGTCAACTGCGAGAACGGTTCCGGGAAACGCCTCGGCCGCAGCACGAGCGGCGGCCAGTTCGCGAGATTTCCTTCCCAAGGTGAACTCCTATCCGGCAGACGCGATTGCACCCACCTCGTGAAAAAGCCTCCCGTCCGCGCGCAAGGGCGCACGGATATGGGAGGCTCCAGGCTTGCCTATGTAAGAAGCTAGGTCGGACTCGGCGAGCCCGCAAGCCGCTATTCGGTCTCGATGACTTCGCGGTTCTTGTAGAAGCCGCAGTTCGGGCACACGCGATGCGGAAGCTTCACTTCGCCGCACTGCGGGCACACGGAACGAGAAGGTGCGTCGATGCGATCGTTAGCGCTGCGACGAGTATGGGTGCTTGCACGACCCGTTTTTTGCTTAGGTACTGCCATGATCTAGCTCCTTTGTAAAACATCGGACGGATTTCCGAACCGCCCGCTTATCACTGGGTAAACACGCGAAGAGATATGATAGCAAAGAGAAACGAGCGGCGCAAGGCCTTGCGCGCGTTTTCACCCAAGCCTACCACATAATGCGCAGAAAAGCTTGATTTGCAAGTTCATCCGAACACTTCGATTTCGTTCTCGAACTCAGCCGGACGCGTCCGGATGAGTTCGAGAATTCCTTTCCGGAGGCGAGGGCCGAGGGCCCTCCCGAGAGAAAGGAAGAGCCATGGAGGGAAAGAGGCGGCAGAAGCGGTACCGCAGGCTGGACCGGGCCGAGCGCGCGGCGATACAGAACGGCCTGGACAAGGGCAGGTCGTGCAGGCAGATGGCCCGCGACCTGGGCCGCTCGCCCTCGACGGTGGCCGACGAGGTGGCCCGCAACCGCACCGTGTCCAAGGGGCCCGGCAAGGGCGAGAGGGTCCGGGACGCGCCGGAGGACGCGTGCCCCAAGCTGCTGTCGTGGCCGCGCTGCTGCAACGGGTGCAGGAACCTGCGCTACCGCAGCTGCTCGAGGAGGTGGCGCTGCGAGTACTCGGCGGCCCGGGCGCAGGCGCTCGCGGACGCCGAGCTGCGCGAGTCCAGGATCGGCGTCGACCGGGACGAGGCCGGGTTCGAGTACGCGATGGGGCTGATCAGGTGCGACGTGGCCCGGGGGCTGTCGCCCCAGCAGATAGCGCTGGCAAGGGCCGGCCAGATCGGCGCCTCGCCGTCGACCATATACCGGTGGATATCGCGCGGCTACGCCGGGATGTGCGACCTCGACCTGCGCAGGAAGTGCGGCTACAAGCCCAGGTCGCGCTCGGAGCCGCCGAGGCCGACGGCGCACGGCGGGGCGCGCTCCTTCGCCGCCTTCATGGGGCTTCCCGAGGAGGAGCGCGCCCGCGCCTGCGAGATGGACACCGTGATAGGGCTCAGGTCCGACCGCCGGTGCCTGCTCACATTGTACCTGAGGGCGTTCAGGTTCCAGCTCGCGCTGCTGATGCCCGACAAGACGGCCGCGTCGACGGAATCGGCGCTGGACATGCTCGAGAGGGCCGCGCCGAGGGCCTTCGCCCGCCTGTTCCCCCTGCTCCTGACGGACAACGGCGCCGAGTTCTCCGACTGCGCGGCCATCGAGCGCTCCGCGCTCGACCCGGCCGCCAGGCGCTGCTCGGTCTACTACTGCGACGTCCGCCAGTCCCAGCAGAAGGGCGGCTGCGAGCGCAACCACGTCGAGGTCCGCAAGATACCGCCCAAGGGCCGCGGGATCAGCTTCGACCGGCTGGGCGGGCGGGACTGCGCGGTCCTGATGTCTCACCTCAACTCCGAGCCCAGGCCGTCCCTGGGCGGCATGTGCGCCATCGACATGCTGCTGGCGGCGCTCGGCGCCGACGGGCGCGAGCTGCTCGACGCGCTGGGGGTCGAGAAGGTGCCCTACGGGGAGCTCGACATGACGGTCGGGGCGGTGGAGGCGGACCGCAGGCGCCGCGGCGAGGGGCCGCTGATGCCTTAGCCCCGCCGGCCCGGGAAACCGAATAGGCAGGGCCCTCCAGCCCGTCCGGATGAGTCCGAAAACCGACCCGGGCGGGCCGGCGGAGCCATGCCCGAAACTCAGCCGGACGCCCCGGCCGAGGGCCCTCGGGGCCGAACCGACCTGGAAAAACGCAGGACGGGCGCGCGAGCGCCCGTCCTGTTAGCTGCGAAAACGCCGATTACGGCGCGGGTGTTCGGCTAACAATGAGAATCAACCAATGCGCAGAAAATCGCAAACGACATTTCGACGGACGCGCTGAAAAAATGAGCACGATTGAGCTTAATCGGCCGATTCGTCGGAATCGAACGAGAAGTTCGCAAGCGCCGCGAAGGGGTTTTTTGCCAGCTCGAACTCGTCGGGCCCGTCGGATTGCTCCTTCTCGCACCCGCACGGCCCCTCGTTCAAGTTGGCGCCGCAGGTGGGGCACAGGCCCTTGCAGTCCTCATCGCACAGAGGGACGAGCGGCAGCTCGAACACGATGGCCGCAACGACGAGGGACTCCATATCGAGCACGTGGTTCGCGGGCAGACGGTCGAACTCGTCCTCGTCGGCACCTTCGGGAATCTCCGCGCCGTCGAGCAGGAAGTATCCTTCGATTTCACCCTCGACATCGAAGACCGCATCCTCAAGGCAGCGCGCGCAATCGGTGCGCGCCTCACCCGTGACGCTCCCCGTGACGAGCAGCGCGTCGCCTGTGTTGGAGACGTCGGCATGCCACGAAAGCGGCTCACTGAAGCGGTACGAGTCGGGACCGCACTCGAACTCATCAACGGCAACGGTGCCCTCGAACTGGGCAAACTCTGCAGGCGAGAATAGCTCGGCGGGAACCTCGAGGGAAAGCGGATCCCCCGAGACGACGCGCAGGGAGCTTTTAACGCTAGAAAGCTCGTCCATTAGCCGCGACCGACGTTGGTCGACCCAGCGTTCAGGCGATCGCGGCAACGGCGCACGTTGCCGAGAAGCGTGTCGAGGCTCTGCTCAACGTGACCGAACACCTCGTCGGCGTAGTCTTCCGCGCCGGCGCGTGTCTGACGCTCGAGCTCGCGGGCGTCGGCCAAGATGGTGTCGGCCTGCTGCTGTGAGATGCGCACGATTTCCTGCTCGGAGGCGATGGTCATCGCCTGGCTGCGCGCGTCTTCGATCATGCGGTTCGCTTCGGCTTCCGCATCATCGAGAAGGCTCTGGCGTTCGCGCACGATCTGGCGCGACTGCGCGAATTCGCTCGGGAACGTGTCGCGGATCTCGTCGATGATCTCGAAAGCGGCGGACACGTCAACCTGACGAAGGTTGTTCTTGCCGAAAACTGGCTTTGCATCCTCAAGCAAAATCGAGAGTTCCTCGAGAAGACCCAAGACCCCGGTTTCGTCCATGTTATTCCTTCCAACCTGCTGTTATGCAGCGTTTAATCTGCGCTTCGTGTGCTGCGCTTTGTGCGCACATGAGTCCATTTATCATATCACGACGCCCTGATTTGGCAAAACGCACCACAGAGCATTCATAAGCCTCAGCTAGGCGCAGACGCATAATAAAAACTGCGCCCGCCACGCGCTACCCGAGCGTATCCGCCAAGCGCAGGATATCGACTGCCGTCTCGCCGTATTTCTTGCGGGAAGAAAGCGCAAACCCGCACGCCGCCTCCGCCTCGTCGGCATCGGCGTTCGTCGAGAGCGCATGCTCGTACACCACAATAGCATCGTCAGAGACTGCCCCCGCCTTCGCGAGGTTCGCCACCATCCTGAGGGACTCCTCCGCGGCAAGCGCGTAGGGTGGATCGAGAAACACCAGGTCGAACGCGGGACGTTGGCGAGAAGGCGGCTTCTCGAGCACATCGGCGCACACGAGGCGAGCGCGGCGCGGTTCAAGGCCGAGCGTGCGCATGTTCCCGGACACCACAGACGCCGCCGCGCCGTCGCGCTCGAAGAAGCACGCCGATGCGGCGCCGCGGGAGAGAGCCTCGAGGCCTAGTGCCCCCGACCCTGCAAAGGCGTCGAGCACGACCGCACCCTCAAGGCCCCCGCGCGCGGAGGCAAGCGCGCTCATCAGCGACTCGCGCACGCGATCGGTCGTCGGGCGCGTGCCATCCCCCTTAGGGGCCTTAATGACACGGCCGCGATATTCACCTGCGATGATTCTCATGCTATCCGCCTTCCCCAGCGCGCGCGGCGCCGAGCAGCAACCGTACCTCCCGCCCGAGCGCCGCGTGATCGGCAGCGGCAAGGTCGGGGTCGTTTTCCAAAAGCTCGCGCGCGTCGGCATGGGCCGCTTCGATAAGCCCACCATCGCGCACGACGTTCACCAGCTTCAGCACCGAGGCGCCGCTCTGGCGATTGCCCAGGATATCGCCTTCGCGGCGAAGCGACAAGTCGATGCGGGCGAGCTCGAAGCCGTCGTCGCAGGTCTCCATCGCGCGAAGGCGCTCGAGGGCGACGTCTTGCTTCGAGGCGGACACGAGAAACACCCAGGCGGGCTTCTCGCCGCGACCGACGCGACCGCGCAGCTGGTGGAGCTGCGAGAGACCGAAGCGGTCGGCGTCCTCCACGATCATGACGGTCGCGTTAGGGACGTCCACGCCCACCTCGATGACCGTGGTGGCGACCAGAACCTGCGTCTCGTTATCATGGAATCGCTGCATGACCTGCTGTTTCTCGGAAGATGGCAAGCCGCCGTGCAAAAGCTCGACCTTCCAATCGAAAAACGTGCTCCCCTGGAGCACCTCCGCCTCGCGCGTCGCCGCGGCCACGTCGTCGTGTTCCAGGTCGGCATCGTCCTCGATGGCAACCATCGGGTGGTACGCCCCGCCGTCGGGCTCCTCGCGCGATGCGGCGGCCCCCTCCCCCGCCATCGCATCGCGCTCCTGGGTGTCCTTGCCCACAAGCGGGCACACGACATACACCTGCTCGCCGCGACCGAGAGCCTCGCGGGCAGCGTCGTAGGCGTACCCGCGCTCCGACTTCGCGAGCACGCGCGTCGTGCGGCGCGCTGCGTCGTGCGGTCGATGCTTCAGGTACGTGAGCGTCAAGTTCCCGAACAACGCGAGCGCGAGCGTGCGCGGAATCGGCGTCGCCGTGAGGAAGAGCGCGTCAGGCGCGTCGCCCTTGGCGAGCAGCTTCGCGCGCTGGGCGACGCCGAAGCGCTGCTGCTCGTCGATCACGGCAAGCGTGAGGTTGCTCGGGCGCACGTCGTCCTCGAGCAGCGCATGCGTGCCGATGAGCACGTCAAGGCTGCCAGCGGCGAGGCGGGAGAGTAGCTCAGCCCGCTCGGATTCCGAGGTCGACCCAGTGAGAGCCGCATGGGTGATTCCCGCCGCGTCGAAGAGCTTCCCCAGGCTGCGCTCGTGCTGCTGCGCAAGGACCTCGGTCGGCGCGAGAAGCAGCGCCTGCCCGCCCGAATCGGCCGCAGCCGCGATGGCGAACGCGGCCACGACAGTCTTGCCCGTGCCCACATCGCCTAGAAGCATGCGGTTCATCGCATGCGGCTGCGCCATCTCGCCGAGGATGTCGAGTCGGGCCTGCTGCTGCTCGTCGGTGAGCGTGAACGGGATCGCCGCGTCGAGCGCCTGCATGCGCGGGCCCGCGATCTCGTGCGCCGTGGGCACATGGCCGCGGCTGCGAGCCGCCCCTTGTTGCATGAGGTGGAGCTCGAGCAGCAGCACTTCCTCATACGCCAAGCGGCGCCGCGCCTCATGGGCTTCGGCCAGACTTTCGGGAAAGTGAATCGCGCGGAACGCGACCTGACGGCTCACCAGGCGATACTTCACGCGAAGCTCCAGCGGCATCGGGTCGAGCACACCTTCGGCGAGCTCGAGCGCGTTGCTCACGAAGCGCCGCATCAGCGCCGGCGTCACCTTCTCGCCAGCAGGGTGCACGGGAATGACGAGGCCGTGCGCGGGCGCGTCGGACCCTTCGAGCGGAAGGATCTGCGGGTTCACCATTCGCTTAAAGCCGTAGTTGAACTCGATTTTGCCGGCGATCGCCACGCGCATGCCGGCAGAGAGCTGCTCGGCGAGCCACGGTTGGCGAAACGCAGTCACGATCACAACGCCCGTAGAGTCAGTGACGCCAATCTCCACCAAGGTCAGGCGCGGTTTCGGGCGCTTGAGCTTAACGTCGTGGATCACGCCCTCGATGGTGCACGACTCGCCGATGCGCGCCGAGGCGGCGGTCTCACGGGCGGAGAGGTCGATGTAGCGCCGCGGGAAATGCGTGATGAGCCCGCGGACCGCGCGAATGCCGAGCTTCTCGAGCGCCTTCGCGCGCGCGGGGCTCACCAGGCGCACGCGGCTCACCGGCTCGTCAAGCCCGAGCGTGGCCTGCAGCCTATCGGGTATGTGGGAAGCTTCCGGCAAAATAATCCTTCAAAGTGAACCCTGTCGAGCTTCCGCGGCAGACCTTCGTGCTCAAACAGTCCTGCTTTGGCGAACGGTCCACTGGACCGTTCGCGTCGTGCGGAACTGCGCTCGAAGGCCCGCCGCGGAAGCCCTCACTTTCTCCGATAAAAGCGCCGAGGCTGTCGAGTCCTCGCCCGCCAGCCTCGGTTTGAACAATCTGAAAAGCTAGCCTACTCCACGGAGAACACGATCGGGTAAAGCGGTTGCTCGCCGCGGTGCGCGTCGACTTCCAGTTCGTCGAAGCGCGACTCTATGCGCTCCACCAAAGCATCCAGCTGCTCGTCCGAGAAGTCCTCGCCCGCAAGCAGCGTCAGTGTGTCGGCGTCTTCGGCCTCCATAGTATCGAGCAGCGACATCACGACATCCTCCACGCTCGAGCCAACAGCCTCGATCGAACCGTCGGCGATACCGATGACATCGCCGTTGTGGATGGGGTTGTCATGCGCGTCCTTGGAGTCCTTGATCGCCGTGGTGACCTCGCCGGTCTTCGTGTCGGCGAACGCGCTCGTCATGTTCTCGACGTTATCCTCGAGCGACGCGGTCTCGTCGGCGCTGAACAGCGCCGAGAACGCCTGAGGCACGCTCTTCGTGGGAACGACGGCGCAAGGAACCTCGGACAGCCCCGCCGCGCTTTGGGCCGCCATGATGATGTTGGAGTTGTTCGGTAGGATGATGACGGCGTCGGCGTTCACGCGCTCAACGGCGTCGAGCAAATCCTTCGTCGAGGGGTTCATGGTCTGCCCGCCCGACACCACGACGTCGACGCCCAAGCTCTCGAGAATCTTCGCCATGCCCGAGCCAGCGGCGACCGCCACGAACCCGAGCGGCTTGTGCTCAGAGCGCTCCTCGGCCGCAAGCTTCTCGTTGCGCTCGACGCTCTGAAGCTTCATGTTGTGGATGAAGACTTCCGAGATCTGGCCGCGCTCCAAGAAGTAATGGAGCACCTTGTCGGGCGTGTTGGAGTGAACGTGCACCTTGAACTTGGGTTTCTCACCAACGCACAGCTCGCAGTCGCCCATCGTGGACAGGAAATCGAGCGCCTCATCCTTGTCGAGCACGTCGGAATCGACGAGGAATTCGTTGCAGTAGGTGTACTTGGAGCCCTCCCAGTCGTTGATCTGCTCGATTGCGACCTTCGGAGCCGCGCCGGCACGGGCAAGAGCGAGCTCGTCGCCAAGGGGGCCGGACTTGCCGAGCAGCGCCGCAGTGAACGCGTCAGCCAGGATGGCCAGGCCGAAGCCGCCGGCATCGACCACGCCGTTCTCCTTGAGCACCGGAAGCAGGTCGGGCGTGCGCTTCACCGAGGCGTAGCCTTCCTCGACGATGGCCTCGAGCGCCTCGCCGACGGAGAGCTTCTTCTTACGCGCGTGCTTGGCGGCGGCGGCCATGTCCTTCACCACCGTGAGGATCGTGCCCTCAACCGGCTTGCGCACCGCCTGGAAAGCGACCTCGACCGCGCGGGCGAACGCCGCATCGATCGTCGTAGTGGAAACCTCGTCAGCCTCCGCGCAGCCCTCGCACAAACCGCGGAGAATCTGCGAGGTGATGACGCCGGAGTTCCCGCGCGCGCCCATGAGGGCACCCGTGGTGATGGCACGACGGACCTCGGCTACGCCCGCGTTCGCGGGAAGCTTCGCAATATTGTCGACGACCGACTTCAGCGTGAGCGACATGTTCGTGCCGGTATCACCATCGGGAACGGGAAACACGTTCAGGCGATTGATCTCTTCCTTGCGCTCGCTAAGCTGAGCAGATGCCGAAGCAATGGCGGCAAGGACGTCTGATCCGGTATAGGTTTGTGACATAGTGGAACGATCTCCTTAACAAGCAGGCCCGCACGCCGATGCGGCGCGCACCCGCAGAAACGATGCTATTTGCGGACCTTCACGCCTTGCACGTGGACCTCGACGCCGTCGAGCGGGACGCGCGCGTACTCCTTGAGCGCGAACGTGACCTGGTCGACGAGGTTCTGGGAAACGGCGCTGATGTTCGTGCCGTACTCGATGACGACGTAAAGCTCGACGTGGACCCCGGCGTCGGTGCTCGAAACGACCACGCCGCGGCGCAGGCGCGAGGCGGGCAGGATCTTCGCGATGCCGTCGACGGCGTTCGGAGCCGCCATGCCGACGACGCCGTAGCATTCGAGAGCCGCGTTGCCGACCATGTCGGCCAGAACGTCGTTGGCAACATGCAGGTTGCCAGGAATCGTTGTGCTCATGATGCTCCTTTCGCAACACGCGCGAAGCCTAATCGCCCGCGCGTAATCATCCAAAAAGGCAGTATAGCGCAAGGAAAAGCGCCCACGATAGCTGCCAGAACCCAGCGGCCGCTATTACACACGAAAAGTCCTTGAAACGAGCTGTCTGTTTGTGATATAGTAGTTAGGCTTTTTTGTCATCAACGGTTTTTAACCGGCACGTACACGGAGTTGAGAATTATGTCGAAGATTTGCGAAGTTTGCGGCAAGGCACCGTCTTTCGGTCGTAGCGTGAGCCACTCCCATCGAGTGACCAACCGCATGTTCCGTCCTAACATCCAGAAGGTCACCATTCGCGACGAGAAGGGCCGCGTCCGCAAGGCGAACGTCTGCACCAGCTGCATGAAGGCCGGCAAGGTCGAGCGCGCGTAAAAGCGCACTTCAATCGCGCAGTGGGTTCTGCCCCCGTCGCGATTGACCGCACTGCCTTTTGGTACCAAAAGCAAAGCCCGCATCCGCGGGCTTTTTTGGGTTTGGGAGATAGCACAAGAACACGAAGCCCCCTCTTTCCACACACAAAGAAAGAGGGGGCTTAAAAACGCTTCTACGACGGTAGCACAATCAGCAGGCGCTTGCAGTTGGGACACTCACCAAGCGGCGCATGCGCTTTCAGGTCGATCAAGTGGCCTTGCTCGATCGGGGCGCGACAGGCGCCGCAGGCATCGTCGCGAAGAAGGGCAACTGCCACTCCTCCGCAATGCTTTGCCGCACGGTCGTAGCGGGCCTTGAGATCGGCAGGCAGATTCGCCGCAATCTGATCGTGCGACGAGGTAAGGTCGGCCTCTTGCTTTTTCAGCTCGCCACCCTGCGACTGGAACTCGGCTGTTGCAGCCGACTCCGTTTCCCGAAGCTGGGCAAGTGCCGTGGAAATCTGCTTCTCAACTGCAGAAATCTTATCCAACTCAGCATCGACGGCAGCGAGGTCCTCCTCAAGCGTGGCGCGGCGCTTCGCGTAGCCGTCCATCTCGCGCGTATGCGCCTCGACGTCGCGGTAGCCGGACGCCGAATCGACCGCCTTCTGCGCCTCCTCCTGCTTTGCGGCCAGTTTGCCGTCCTCCTCGGAGATGCCAGCAAGCTTCTCCTCTGCCTTTGCGCGAAGCTTCCCCACCGTTTCCTGCTTCTCCTCGATGGCCTTGATCTTCTTGCGCGCAGCGACAATCGTCTTTCGCTGCGGAAGATCGGCGATGGCCTTCTGGACGCGAAGAAGCTCCATGTCGTTGTGCTGTAACTCGATGAGCGTGGAAATGTCTTCGTCTTTGACCTGCATGCGTTGTTACCTCGCGCTTCCCTTGTGTTCCTTCGTTTTACGTCCGCTATTCTACAACCTGGTCGATTCCGGATGAGACCAATTGCCGCTCTGGTCTATCACCTCGATGCAATCTACGGAAACGCCCGCTGCCGCCACCGCATCTGCCAAAACGCCGGTAAAGGGCAACTCGGTCGTGTCGTGGCCCATGTCGATGATGGCAAGCCCCGCCGCAGACGCATCGAGCGCCGCGTGGTATTTCACCTCGCCGCAGATGAGGCAGTCCACATGCTCGCGCAGGCACGCGGCGACGATGCTACCGCACGAGCCCGTATAGGTGGCAACACTCTTGATCTCGCGGTCGAAATCGCCCCACACGCGCGGAACCTGCGCAAACACCGAGGTACAGCGCGCGGCGAGCTTTTCAAGCGTCATCGGCGCGTCGCCTTTGCGCACCGAACACAGCTGGCCGTATCCGCGATCGGGCCCCGAGGGGCACGGCACGAGGACGCGTCCGGACCAGTCGAGCGAGAGCATGTTGGGAAGCATGCGCGCCGCAAGCGGGCTTGCGTCAAGGCCGGTGTGAAACGACATCACCGCGACGCCCGATTCGATGGCAGCCCACACCACCGCGCCCGGAGACACCGCCGCAGAGGCGCCGGGCTTGAACTCGCTTGGCGGATCGAGGAAGGCGGGATGGTGCGTCACAAGCACGTTCGCGCCGCGCGACGCCGCCTCGTGAATCGCCGCAACCGTGGGGTCGAGCGCTACCGCCACGCGCGTGACCTGGCGCGACGGATCGCCCACCGTAAGGCCCGCCCGATCCCAGTCTTCAACGTCTTCTTTCGGGAAAGCTCTGAACAGCGCCGCTTCCAGGGCGCCTACGCTTAAGGTCCTCTCCTTCTTGGACAGGGGCCCGGATGCGCGTTTGCTCAGTCCCGTTTCAGGTTTTGCAGAAGCCATGTTCACATCCTCCTTATGCGTTCGAATGAGGTTTCATGCCCTTTATTGTATCGGCAGCTCCCGCCGCTCGCCATGCGCCAGGGGAATCGTCACGCAATCATAACCTGCGCGGGCCATGAGCTCGTACGCCTCGCGGATACCGAAGGCGACGTCAACCGGCTTGTGCGAGTCGGTGCCCACCGTGCAGGGCACACCCGCGCGGTGGAATGCGGAAAGCAGCTTAAGCGTCGGGTACATCTCGGCGCAGCGCTTCACCGCACCCGCCGTGTTCACCTCCACCATGCGTCCACCCGCGCGCGCCGCCTCAGCCATGCGCGCATACAGGGGCTCCAAGGGGTAGGTTGGGAAGTGCCCGAGTTTTTTCGGCAGATCAGGATGGGAAAGGACATCGAAACGGTCGGGCGAGGCCGCCATTGCACACCATTCGTCCACGTATTGGCGCCAGATGCGGTCGGGCGCGCCCGGTTCAAGCCACGGGCTCTCGATGTCCTCGTTGTCGATGCCCCAGGTGCCAAGGAAGTGCACCGACCCCAGCACCACGTCGAAGCGCGAGGTGTCGCGCTCGGCAGGTGTGCGGTCCTCCGCCGCGCCGAGCCAGTCCATCTCGCATCCCGAAAGGATGGTCATGTGCGGATGCTTTGCGCGGGCGCGGTCGATGTCGGCGAGATAGCCCGCGACGGACTCGCAGGGCATAGCCTCGTCCCCGCGCGGGTCGAACGCGCCCGAAAGCGGGAAGTGCTCCGTTACGGCGAGCACCTCGATCCCCGCCGCGTCGGCTGCGGCAACAAGCTCGGCCACCGTGCCCTCGCCGTGACCGCAGAGTGCCGTGTGGGAATGCGTGTTCACAAGCGGCATCGCAGGCACGTTAGCCCCGATTCCAGTTGAGGGCCTCGTCGAAAGCGATGAGGAACCTGTCGATATCTTCGGCGGTGGTGTAGCGTCCCATCGAAATGCGCAGCGCACCGTAGGCGTCGTCACCCTCCACTCCGATGGAGCGCAGCACGTGGCTCGGCTCGAGCGAATGCGACGAGCAGGCCGACCCGCCCGACACGCCGAAGCCCTTCATGTCGAGGCGCAGGATGAGCGTCTCGCTTTCAAGGTCGCTCACGATCACGTGCACGATGTTCGGCAGGAAGTCCACCGAACCACGCGGGACGTCGACCGTCGGGCGCACGCCCGGCACCTGGGAAAGCTTCTCGTAGAGCTCATCGCGCAACTCGCGCAGGCGGGCGGATTCCACAGGCTCCATCGCGCAGACCGCGCGGCAAGCGGCGGCAAAACCGGCGGCGCCCATGACGTTCTGCGTGCCGGAGCGCCGGCCCGCCTCCTGCCCGCCACCGAGCTGGAACGCCAAAAGCGGCGTGCGCGCCTTTACGTACAGCGCGCCGATACCCTTCGGGCCACCCACCTTGTGCGCGGAGAACGATGCGGCATCGACATCCCATTCGCGCACGTCAAGAGGCATCTTCCCCAAAGCTTGAGTCGCGTCGACGTGGAAGAGCGCGCCGTGGGCGTGCGCGATGGCGGCAAGCTCGCGCACCGGCTCGACGCTGCCGAGCTCGGAGTTCGCAGCCTGAATGGACACGAGCACCGTGTCCTCATCGATCGCTTCCTCAAGCGCGTCTGCGGTGATGAAGCCGCGAGAGTCGGGGCGCAGGCGCGTCACGCGAAAGCCCTGCTGCTCGAGCCGCTTTGCAGGCATGAGCACCGCCTCGTGCTCGATGTCCGACACGATAACGTGCGGCGTGAACGAGCCCGAGGCCACACGGCGCGCTTCGGCAGCGGCGGGGGCAACCCCCAAAAGCACCGTGTCGTCGGACTCGGTAGAGCCCGACGTGAAGATGACTTCGCTCGGGCGGGATGCGCCGATGTCGCGAGCGATCGACTTGCGCGCGGATTCGAGCGCCTCGAAGGCGGCACGGCCGGGCGAATGGAGCGAGTTCGCGTTCATGTTGAGGGCGAGGTTGTCGCGCCCGCAGGTGAGATAGGGCTTCATAGCCTCGAGCGCCTCTTCGCACAAAGGTGCTGTCGCGGCATAGTCGAGATACACGTAATCGGGACTCACAGTGGCAGGCATTACCTACATCTCCTCTTCGGCGAGGGCTTCCTCGGCCCGCGCATCCTCGATGGCCGCCACGCGCGCGGCATCGCCCTTCTCCTTCACGGCGGCAAGCGCAGCCGCGGGGTCTTCCGCCCCGAACACGGCGCTGCCGCATACGAGCACGTCGGCGCCAGCCGCAGTGAGGCGCTCGACCGTTGCCTCGGACACGCCGCCGTCGACCTCGATCAAGAGCGCATCGTTGCCGACCGCGCGCGCCATTTCGGCGACAGCCGCAACCTTCTCCTCGCTGCCTTCAATGTAGCTCTGCCCGGAAAAGCCCGGCTCGACGCTCATCACGAGCACCATATCGAGGCGCGCGATGACCTCCTCGAGCACCTCGGGGGGCGTGTGGGGCTTGAGCGCCACGGCGGCCTTCGCACCCGCGTCGTGGATCATGTCGACCGCACGGCGCAGCTCGTCGCCGTAGAGCACCTCGGCGTGCACGCACGCAATGTCGGCGCCCGCTTCGAGAAACCACGGCAGCTCGTCGAGCGGGTTGTCGATCATGAGATGCACGTCGAGCGGGATGTTCGCCAGCTTCGCGAGCTGCTTCACCACGGGAACGCCCATGGTGAGGTTGGGAACGAAATGCCCGTCCATCACGTCGACGTGGACATAGCCCGCGCCCGCCTGCTCGATCATGCGGATATCGCGGCCGAGGTTCATGAAGTCAGCCGAAAGAATAGAGGGCGCTATGGCCACCGGTTGAAACATGGGCGTGCTCCTTGTCTACCTATTACGCCGCCTACCTGCGACGTTCTCTCGTCACGCAGCCATTCTAGCGCACTGGGCGCACGCGGCGGGCACATCGAGCAATGACATGTGAAATCCCCACGCAGCAACGCGAGAAGGCACCTCGCCCGCCTATAATAGATACACTGACAGGAAGAAGGCCCCATGACGCATAGCATGCTCTCGCACTATTCCTACCCCACCCCCCACGGCCCGATCACCATCTGCGCGAGCGAGCGGGGCGTGCGCGCAGTCGCGTTCGGCGAGGTGCAGCTTGCTGGTACCCGGCGCCCGACGGAACTTTCGAACCGCTGTGCCACCGAGCTTCTGGAATACTTCGCCGGGAAGCGCACCGCCTTCGACGTCCCGCTCGACCCCGAGGGGACCGAGTTCCAGAAAAGCGTGTGGGAAGCGCTTTCCCGCGTGCCCTTCGCCACCTCGGTCACCAGCGGAGATATCGCGCGCGATCTGGGGAAACCGAAGTCATACCGCGCTGTTGGGGCCGCGGTGAGAGAAAACCCGCTCGCCGTGATCATCCCCGACCATCGGGTCGTGCGCGCCAACGGACGGCCCATCTCCGCCGACGCGCGCGGGCGCATCCGCGAGGGGCTTTTGCATATGGAAAAGGAACAAAGCCGAGGTGCGAGTTAAGTTTTTGAGGAAAAACAGCCGAGAAATCTGCTAGCGAAGGAAAAGGGCCCTTCGGTATGCTTGCGGGTGTCTAAGCCAAAGCAAGCAAGAGAAAGGCCCTTCACGATGAATCTTACCACGCGCGCCGAC
>NZ_DBFSAP010000003.1:0-2302 GCF_048412355.1 Ellagibacter sp. | reverse complement strand
CGTCGGCTCGTCGAAGAAGAGCACCTCAGGGTCCATCGCAAGCGCGCGGGCAATCGCGACGCGCTGCTGCTGACCGCCTGAAAGCTCGCAGGGGACCATGTCCTCCTTGTCGGCGAGGCCCATCTTCGCGAGCAGCTCGCGCCCGCGTTCGAGCGCCTCGGCGCGCGAACGCTTCTGCACGCTGATCGGCGCGTCGGTGACGTTTTTGATCACCGAGTAGTGCGGGAACAGATTGAAGTTCTGGAACACCAGGCCAAAGCGCGATTTCGCCTGCTTCATCACATCCTTGCCGCCATAGACGGCATGCCCTGCCCCGTTATCTACAGCCACGGGCAGATCGCCGTAGGAAAGCGACCCGGCGTCAAGCGTCTCAAGCAGCGTCATGCATCGCAGAAGCGTCGACTTGCCGCCTCCCGACGGGCCGATGACGGCGACGACCTCGCCTTTGCGAACCTCGAGCGAGATGTCTTTGAGCACCGCGACATCGCCAAAGCTCTTCTTACCGTGCTCGAGCTTTACCAGCACATTATCTTCAGGCATTGCCAAACCTCACCTTCCCAACGGCTAATCGTGGTAATAACCCATCTTCTTCTCGACGCGCCCGAGAACCACTTCCACGACGAAATTGAATACCCAGTAGAAAACCGCTGCGAACACGAAGGGCAGCATGCTCACCTGCGAGGCGACGAGCGCCTTCGCCGTCGAGAACATCTCCGCCACGCCGATGGCGAACGCGAGCGACGTGTCTTTCACCAACGTGATGATCTCGTTGCCCATAGCGGGAAGAATCCTCTTAATCACCTGGGGCAGCACGATCTTCATAAACGTCTGGAGGCGCGAGTAGCCCAAGACTTCGGCGGCCTCGTACTGTCCGCGCGGAATCGACTGGATGCCGCTGCGGTAAATCTCGGCGAAGTAGGCCGCATAGTTGATGATGAACGCGACGATCGTGGCGGAGAACTTCGACTCCATGCTCAGGGGGATTCCGAAAATATAATAGGGAGCGAAGTAAATGAAGAACATCTGCAGCATGAGCGGGGTTCCGCGCATGACGGAAATGTAGAACTTCATGATCCAGGCAATCGGCTTCACGCGGCTCATGCGCGCAAGCGCCACCACCACGCCAAGCGGCAGCGACCCCACCAGCGTCAGGAAGAATATCTGCAAGGTTACGACGAAGCCTTGCCCAAGCATGGAAAGCATGGTTCCAATTTCCACGGCAACCTCTTTCTTATTGCAACACGAATCGCGGACAGGTTGCCCCGTCCGCGATTCTCTTCTGCCTACGGGAGGTTATGCCCGCAAGCAAACTAACTTATCGACTGGCTACTTGAGGATCCAGTTCGTGTAGGACAGACCGTACTCCGCGTACTTCTCGCACAGCTTCTCGATGGTGCCGTCCTCGTTCATTTCCTTGAGCGTCTTGGTGATCGCATCGGCAAGCTCGGTGTTGCCCTTCTTCACGCCGACCGCGTAGTGCTCGGAGGAAAGGTCCTCGGGAAGCTGGACATAGGCATCGGGCTTGGCGCTCATCTGGTACTGCGCGATGGAGAGATCGCAGGCCACAGCGTCGACGGCGCCGGACTCGAGCTGCATGAAGGCGGTGTTGTAATCGCCGATGGTATCAAGCGAGGCGAAGGTGGCTTTAAGGTCGGCCTTAGTCGCCTCGTCGCCCGCGAGCACATCGTAAGCAGCAGAGTCAGTCTGCGTGATAACGTTCTTGCCGGCAAGATCGACGAGGCTCTCGATGCCGCTGCCCTTCTTCACAACGACAACTTGGGCGTTCAGCATGTAGGGATCGGAGAAGGTGTAGTCATTCTCGCGGCCTTCCATGGTGAAGCCGTTCCAGATGCAGGTGATGGCGCCGGAGTTGAGGAGCGTGTCCTTCGCGTCCCAATCGATGGGCTCAAGCTGGATGTCCCAGCCGTTGCGGCTGGCAACCTCGGCAGCGAGGTCAAGGTCGAAACCGGTGAAGTTGCCGTCGTTGCCGACGAAACCGTACGGCGGATACGATTGGTCGAAGCCGACGATGAGCGTCGTCTTGTCCGAGCTGGTCGCAGCCGCGTCTTTCTTGTCGTTCGAAGCGTTGTTGGAGGAGCAACCAGCCAGCATGCACGCCGCCAAGGCGAGGGCGCATACCGCTGCTGCCATTACCTTCAGTTTCTTCATGAGATTCCTTCCTTCGCACACCGCGCTCGCTCGTCGCGCACGGTACCCTTCCCTGTGCTACTGCACTTTACTGCGCTAAAGTGTTGCCAGTATACCACAGATACCCATCCGTCGCGCAAGCGGTCGAAATAAT
>NZ_DBFSAP010000002.1:0-23602 GCF_048412355.1 Ellagibacter sp. | reverse complement strand
TGAGCGGAACCGTAGAGAGGGGGATCACCCGATCCCATTCCGAACTCGGAAGTTAAGCCCCTCCTCGCCGAAAGTACTGCGGAGCAAGTCCGTGGGAGGATAGGGCGTTCCGCTCATGGGCGGCGCTTTTTCTTTTGCGCGGGGGGCCGCGGCCCGGGGCTGCCCGGGGCCTGCGGCCCCCTTTCCTTTGCGCTCGGGGTCCCTTCCCCGTGTTCAGGAGGGCGGCGGTTCCTTGCCGTCGGCTCTTTCTTGATGCTGGCTAGTTCTTGCCGCCAGCCATTCGCTTTCTTATTCTCTGTTACCTTCTGCTTTTAATTTCCTTTTGCGGATTTACCCGCTCTTCTTCTGTTCAATGAATTCGAAGAAGGGTATTCTTGAACCCTATTTCCAGCGAAAGGAATTCTCATGCCGATTAGTTTGAGCGGTCGTAATTATCTGAAGCTTCTCGATTTCACTCCTGACGAGATTCGCTACCTTATCTCGCTTGCAAAACAGTTCAAGGCTTTGAAGTTGGCTGGCACGCCGCATCGTTATCTCGAAGGCAAGAATATTGTGCTCTTGTTCGAGAAGACTTCGACGCGAACTCGTTGCTCTTTTGAAGTCGCCGGTCATGATTTGGGGCTTGGTGTTACTTATCTCGACCCTGGTAGCTCTCAAATGGGCAAGAAGGAATCGATCGAGGACACCGCACGCGTGCTCGGTCGTATGTTCGACGGCATCGAGTATCGCGGCTATGGCCAGGAAATCGTCGAGAACCTTGCTGCGCATGCTGGCGTCCCGGTTTGGAACGGCTTGACCAACGAGTTCCATCCGACGCAGATGATTGCCGATATGCTCACGCTTGAGGAGAACTTTCCCGAGGGTATTAAGGGCAAGAAGCTGGTGTTCATGGGCGATGCTGAGAACAACGTTGCGAACTCCCTCATGGTTGTTTGCGCGAAGCTTGGCCTGCATTTCGTTGCCTGCGGCCCTGAGGAGCGCATGCCGAATGCAGAGCTCGTCTCAACCTGCAGGGATTTGGCACGCGAGTCTGGAGGTTCAGTGACGCTGACCTCAAGCGTTGAGGAAGCCTGCACGGGCGCCGACGTCGTTTACACCGATATTTGGGTTTCGATGGGCGAGCCTGCGGAGTTGTGGGAAGAGCGTATCAAGTTGCTTTCCCCTTACCAGGTGAACAGCCGCGTGATCGACCTTATGGCTCCAACGGGCATCTTCATGCACTGCCTTCCCGCGTTTCATGATACTGAGACGACCATCGGGGCCGAGATTGCCGAGCGATTCGACATCACCGAGATGGAAGTGACCGACGAGGTCTTCCGCGGCTCGCGCTCCCGAGTGTTCGACGAAGCTGAGAACCGGATGCATTCTATCAAGGCGATTATCTATGCAACCTTGAAGTAGCTCCGTTTTCTCGATGGCTGATGTTATCATGAGGGACTGTGAAATTCGCAGCCCCTCGTTTTTTCGGGCGGCATAAAGACTGATTGAAAGATAGTGCAATGACTTTACGTGAGCAAGTTGAAGAAGTTGTCGATGTGGCTTTGAGCGCCGCTGTGGCAGATGGGTCGCTTCCCTTGGAGGAGGTCCCCGCAGCAGCGCTCGAGCGTCCGCGTGATGCGGCTAATGGTGATTGGGCGTCGACGGTCGCCCTTCGCGCAGCCAAAGCGGCGCACATGAAGCCTTGCGATGTGGCGGAAGTGGTCGTGTCTCATTTGCCGAAGAACGATCTCATCGCCTCGACCGAGATCGCAGGCCCTGGGTTCGTTAACATTCGTCTTACGAACGCTGCGCTTGCGAGCGTTATCGCCGAGGCGCGTCGCGAGGGCATGGATTTCGGACGTGGTGAGGCTCCTGCGAATGCGGGGCGCATCAATCTTGAGTATGTCTCTGCAAATCCGACGGGCCCCATGCATGTCGGCCATGGGCGCTGGGCGGCGCTCGGCGACTCGATGGCGCGCGTCTTGCGCCATGCGGGCTTCGACGTGTCTGAGGAGTTCTACATCAACGACCATGGCACGCAGATGGATAATTTCGGTCGCTCGGTGTCGGTGCGCTACGAGCAGCTTTGTGGCCGCGATGTCCCGATGCCCGAGAATTGCTACGGTGGAGCTTATGTAATCGACATCGCGCGCGAGATTCTCGATGCCGATGGCGAGAAGTGGCTCGATGTTCCCGAGGAAGAGCGCGTCGTGGCATTCCGCGAGCGCTCGTATGTCGAGATGCTCGAGCATAACAAGGCTGTGCTCTCCGGTTTCGGTACCACGTTCGATACCTGGTTCTCTGAGCGTACGCTCTACATTCCCGACGAGGACGGGAAGTCCGCTGTCGACCACGCCCTCGAGGCGATGGACGCGAAGGGTTATGTCTTTCAGAAAGATGGGGCGACTTGGTTTAAATCGACCGCTTTCGGTGACGAGAAGGATCGCGTCCTCATCAAGGAGAACGGCGAGTTCACGTACTTTCTCTCCGACGTGGCGTACCACTACAACAAGATCCAGAGGGGCTTTACCCACCTGATCGACATTTGGGGAGCAGATCACCACGGATATGTGAAGCGTTGCCAGGCAATGCTCGCCGCATGGGGTTACGAGGGCGCGCTTGAAGTGGTTCTCGGCCAGCTCGTGAATCTCTTCCGTGACGGTAGCGCGGTTCGCATGTCGAAGCGTACGGGCGAGATGGTCACATTCGAGGAGCTTATCGAGGAAGTGGGCGTCGATGCGACGCGCTACCTCATGCTTTCGCGCTCCTCCGACCAGCCGATTGACTTCGATATCGAGGTTGCTAAGAAGAAAGACGCCACTAACCCGGTGTATTACGTGCAGTACGCCCACGCGCGCATCTGCTCGATCTTGCGCAAGGCTGCCTGCGAAGGCGATCTTGCAGCAGCGGAAGCGGGCGATATCACGTTTAACGAGCTTGCCGAGCGTGCGGTCGGCGCCGACGTGGACCTCTCGCCTTTGTGCGAGGAATCGGAGCTTGCCCTCATGCGCAAGATGGGAGATTTCGCTGACATGGTTGCCCAGGCGGCAGCTGATCGCGCGCCGTTCCGCCTGACGCATTACGCGCAGGATCTCGCAGCGCTGTTCCACCAGTTCTATACGAACTGCCATGTGCTCGCCGACGACGAAGCGACTCGCCGTGCCCGCTTGGCGCTCTGCGACGCCTCGCGCATCGTGCTCGCCCTAACACTGAGTCTTCTGGGGGTTAGCGCACCCGAAAAGATGTAGTGCA
This sequence comes from Ellagibacter sp., assembly GCF_048412355.1. NCBI lineage: Bacteria > Bacillati > Actinomycetota > Coriobacteriia > Eggerthellales > Eggerthellaceae > Ellagibacter > Ellagibacter sp. The sequence goes on along the minus strand of NZ_DBFSAP010000002.1, from coordinate 20,371 downwards.
TATGCAAGTTTCCTATTTGAGGAGGTCATTGCTAGGTGGAGACCCTTACGCTCGTCATGCTGATTTTTGCGGCGATTCTCGCATCCTCGATCATCGACCAGGTGGTGCCGAGGGTGTCATCGCCGCTCATACAGATTGGCCTGGGTCTTCTCATCGCATTGTTCGCCTCCTCTCAAATTCGAGTTACACTTGACCCTGAACTGTTCCTTGTGCTATTCATTGCGCCGCTGCTCTACGAAGAGGCGAAGTCCGCCGACAAGGCGGCGCTTTGGCACCATAAGCGTCCTGTGCTTTCTCTTGCGATCGGCCTGGTCGTTGCAACGACACTCGCGATAGGGTTTGCTGTGCATGCGGTCATCCCGTCAATCGGGCTTGCTGCTGCATTTGCCCTTGGTGCCGCGCTCGGTCCGACCGATGCCGTTGCCGTCACCTCACTTTCGAAGCAGGTCAACATCCCTGACAGACAGGGGAGCATTCTCAAAGGCGAGCTTCTCTTAAACGACGCGAGCGGCATCGTGTCTTTCCAGTTCGCCATTGCCGCCGCGGTGACGGGGTCGTTCTCCCTTCTCAATGCGACGGGGAATTTCTTCGTTGAGTTTCTCGGCGGTATCGCGGTCGGTGCGCTTCTCGCCTATATCGGCAAGTTCCTCGTCAATAAGGCGCGCTCTCTTGGCGTTGAGAACACGACGTTTCATGTGCTCTTCGAAATCCTCATTCCGCTTCTAGTGTATTCGATTGCCGATGCCGTTCACGTGAGCGGCATTATCGCCGTTGTCGTTGCGGGCCTCATCAACGTGATCTCCCCGCATGCGATCGGACCTTCCATCTCGCGCATGAACATCGTGTCCTCGAGCGTGTGGCGTGTGCTCACCTTTGCCTTGAACGGCTTTGTGTTTGTGCTTCTGGGCACACAGTTGCCGCAGGCTATGGTCCATACGTGGGATGATGTCACCTTCAGCAACTTCACACTCATCGGTTATGTTGTCGCGCTTACGTTGCTTCTCTATGTTGTTCGATTCGCGTGGGTCTGCGCGAGCGATTGGCTCTACACGCGCCGACGCGGTAAGAAGCATAGTGAGAAGTTCAAGCTCGACCTTCGCAAGAGCCTCATCACGACCCTTGCGGGCGCTAAGGGAACCATCACGCTTTCGATCCTGTTCACCATCCCGTATTTCATGGATGGCGCTCGGTTCCCGCAGCGTGATCTGATCATCTTCCTTGGATGCGGCGTTATCGTATGCACCTTGCTTGTGGCGACGTTCATTGTGCCCCTCATCGCGCCGAAGAAAGTGAGCGAAAGCGAGGAAGCGGCCCGCGAGCGTGAGGCGGAGTTGAAAATTGATATCCTCAGAAGCGTCGTCGAAGAGCTCACTGCACGGCAGACGCCGGATACTCGCCGCGCGACGAGAAGCGTGGTCAGCTCTTACAACGATCGCATCGAGCGCATCAAAGAGCAGCATGGCTTCGACGAGGACGAGGATGAGGCCTATTCCGATTTGCGCATCCGCGCAATCGGATGGGAGCGGGAGTGTGTCAAGAAGCTCGCTGAACAAGACAATATCGACAGCGAGATTGCGCTTAAGTACCTGAAGCGTTTGAAGCATATTGAGGAGCTAAGGAAACATAGCTCGGGACGTTGGTCCATCCAAAACATCTATCTTGTGTTGCGCACATTTTTGAGGCGCGCGAAGGGCGTTGTCTTGCGCTACGTTTCGCATATGTCGTCGTCCCCGATAACGGCTGCCGATCAGGCGGCAGAGATGCGCAAGATTCAGCAGAAGGCAGGCGAGTGCGTGATTGGACGTCTGAACGACATGCTCGCCGATTCCGACTGCAACGTCCCGAGCGAGTATGTGAGCAAGCTTCTCATCGAATATCAGCGCACAGTTGCCATGCTCGCCGCCGAGCTTGCAGCCCCTTCGGCGACGGTCATCATGCGTGCGTCCGACAAGGCGGAGGACGTGAAACGGCTTGGCTACCTGCTTGAGCTCGAGCAGATTCAGGCGCGCTACGAAGAAGGCGAGTTAACCCGTGGCGAGGCGAAACGGATGCGCGACAACACGAACCTTATGCTGATGGATGTGGAGGATAGCGTGTAGGTCTCGTTTTCGCGGGCGGGGCGATTACTGGTTAGGACCCAAACTGTACAAGAATGACGATAAGTTGTGGAGAACTCGTCAAATGAGCGGATTATCAGGGTTTTCGCCAAAAAATAATCCCCAAACTTAAGAAGATTGGGGATTTTTCAACACTGAATTCGATGTATTTCGCAAAGCCTTCACAACTTATCGTCGATTTCGTACACGACCAGCTGCTTGCCTTTATTGCGCGTTGATGGTGGTCATCTGAAGCGCTTTGCCGAACAGCTTGCCGGCAGCGTTCTTGCAGGCGAACTTCACGGCTTCCGGATCGGCCACGACGCTGCCCGAAAGCGATTCGACGCCCCACTCGAAAAGGTACGGCGTCATGATCACGCTGGGACCCACCATGCAGACGGTAGCGTCCTTGGCGAGGGTCAGAAGGCGCGGTGCGGTCTTGTTGATGAGCGTGACGCCGGTGATGAAGGCGTAATCCGCGGTCGGCATAACGTATTCGCAGGCTGGATCGGGGGTATCCCACTCATCGCGGCAGGAACGCTCGAGCACGGTGAGCTTGGCGTATTCCGCGATGTTCTCGACGTGGGGGAAGTGCCCGACAACGACGACGTGGGCGTCGCCGCCCGCTTGCTCGATGCGAGGGCGATACGTCTCGAATGCGTCTTTCGACGACGTGCCGCCGCGCTTTCCCTTGTCTTCTTCCTCCTCGGTGTCGTATGTCGCGCCCAGAGGGTCGAGCAGCTCGCGGCGAGCATACCAGGCGTTCAGGGCCGCGATGCCAAGCGTGGCCTCCTCGAAGCACCATGATTTCGACAGCTCGGCCACCTCACGCAGCGATTTCCCGCGCAGATCGCCCTTGTACGTGCGCTTTCCGCCGTTGCGTGCGGTGAAGGCGACGCCGCATCCGCAATCTGCCTCAACGTAAGACCAGTTGAGCCCGAGACAGTAATCGCGCACGAAGATGTCCTCGGGGATGCCCGCGATGAGGTGGTTGTAGAGCCGCCAAGGTGAGGCTGGGTCATCGGTGCCAGGGAAGACGATGGTCGAAGGTTCCGGCGTGTGCTCCATAGCAGAACTCCTTTGATTGCATGCTGATATTTTCACCTGAATTCAGTATAAACCAGTTACTGCAATGGACAAGATGGGTCGATGCGAATCCGTGGCCTGCTGCCGTGTGCTGCTCTGCTACAATTTCGTGACGTTCAAACGAATCGCATCGAAGGGACTTGATACCATGCTCGTAGCTTCCATTGAAAACGCCGAAGCGCACGATTACCTGTCCGGACGCCTGAAGAAGGCCTATGCTTTCCTGCGCGAAAACGACCTTGGCGCACTTTCCTGTGGACGCCATGACATCGATGGGGAAGACGTGTTCGCAAACGTCATGGAGTACGACACTGTCCCCGCGGAGGCGAAGAAGCTCGAGGCCCACAAGCTCTACTACGACGTGCAGTGCGTTGCCTCCGGAATCGAACGCGTCGAGGTGGCGCCCCTCGAAGGGCTTGTTTGCGCGAAGGAATACGATGAAGCCGACGACTATGCGTTGTTCGAGTCCCCAGAGCCGGCGACATCGGTTGTGCTTCATGCGGGCGAGACTGCGGTGCTTCCTCCTGAGGACGCGCACAAGCCGGGCTGCATCGCGGAGGACGCGTCTGTCCATGTGAAGAAGGTCGTCGTGAAGGTTCGCGCATAACCTGCGGGCATGGTGTATCATGGGCGCATGAAGCAAGGTGTATATGCGCTGATGATATGGAAGTTTTGGCCACGGCCGCGCAGGCTGTGAAGGAATGAATGAAGCGTCTCGGCGATTGAGCATAAAGCGTCGAGGCGCTTGAACGTGAGGTAACGTCGCCCCATGAAACGTGAAGAGAAGACAATCGCGAAGAATCGCCGTGCGTTCCATGATTACGAGGTCGTGGAGACGTTTGAGGCGGGGGTCGAGCTTTCGGGAACGGAAGTGCGGTCGCTGCGCGAGAACAACTGCCAGTTGACCGACTGCTTCGCACTTGTGCGCAACGGGGAAGTATGGATGCACAATGTGCACATCACGCCATTTTCCCACGGCAACATTAACAATCCCGATCCCGATCGCAAGCGAAAGCTCCTGCTCCATAAAAAGCAGATCCGCTACCTTGCGGAGGCGACGCGCGAAAAGGGCATGGCACTCGTTCCCCTGAAGATGTACTTCAAGGAAAACGGGCTGGTCAAGGTCGAGCTTGCGATTTGCCGCGGCAAGAAGCTCTACGACAAGCGCGCGAGCATGAAAGAGCGCGACACCAAACGGGAAATCGATCGAGCGCTGAAGGCGCGCTCTCGTTAGAAAGGGTCACTGCCATGAGCGAGAATCGGATCGAAACCGCAGCTGACGAGGCTGATTCGCCATCGGGGGAGACGCAGGAAGAAGTTTGTGAGGTGCTGTCCGAGGGGGCAGGGGAAGTCGTCGACTCCGAAGGCGTCGAGGAAGCCGAGGGCGAAGACGAGCTTGTTGATTCGGAAAACGTGGTAGAAGAAGAGACCGAAGAGGCCGAAAAGTACGAAACCGTCGAGATTGAGTATTCCGAGGACGACATCGAGGCCTATATCGTCGACGAGGACGACAACGAGATCGGGTTTATCCTGCTTGACGAGGATGGCAACGAGATCGAGTACTACTACGATGACGACGAGGAAGCCGCGAAGGGGGAATCCGATGAGGACAACCCCTATGATTTGGGCATCACCCGAGAAGGCGTTGCCGAGGCGACGAACGACATGAACGACATCTATCGCGATGGCGTCGCGATTGCGGTCGACTTGAAAGACGCGCTCTCCGAAATCAAAGAGGCACTCGATTTCTCGGACATCCTTCCGACGAAGAAGAAATAACCTCTCCGCGTTGCCTTGACAGGTCAAGCTGCTCGGCTACAATGTTTCTTCTGCAAGAGCACGTCTTGCGCACTTTGACAAGGTGGAACGCATGAGTTCCCGCCCGTCGGCGATTGGCTCCGACGAATTCGGGGGCGACTGGTTTCGACATGGTATGTTTGAACTGAGGAGCAGGTCGTGGTCTCCTCGCCACGTAAAACAGGGGTAACGTCAAGTTAATTGGCAAGAAGAACTATCAGAGCGCTCCTGCGCTCGCCATGGCTGCTTAATCAGCACCTGGCACGTCAACCCCGGGTTGTCCCCGACTCGGGCGCGACGTCATTTTAGGGGACTGCATCAAAGCACGTAATCGGTATGGCTTTGGTAAAGATTGAACCGATCCGGGTCGGCAACGTTAGTTCGCGGACCGAGACGGCCTTGAATCCGAACGCGAAATAAGCTTGTAGAGCCTCAGCGAGAATATAGTATGGACCGGAGTTCGATTCTCCGCGCCTCCACCACAACATGCCAGGCAGGCCCGAAAACGGGTCTGCCTGTTTTATTTCCGCGGCTTTGATTAGGACGACAAGCCTGGTTTTCCGCTCACTTTTGAGCCGTGCGTCAAGTATTCGTGCAACGTGCCAGAACGTGTCCTGCCAAGGCAGGTTCTCTTGCTACAATGAGCCGGATATAAGAAGCAAGCTGAACCGGATGAATCAGGAATGACCAAACGTAACGAGCAACCCGCTCCTTCCCACGGAAAACATGCAGCACACGCCAAAAAGGCTCCCAATGAGCCGCCTCGCGTTGCACCTTCGCACGGGAAGACTCAGACGATTCCCCCTGTGGTTCCTGCGGGCATGAAGACATCTGGCGTCCCAGCGCCGCATAACGGCAACGGGTTTGCCCCCGAAATCTCCGATGCGCCGACTCTCGGCAGCAAGCCTCGCGCTGCCCGCATTGCGGGAATCGTTCTCGGTGTCGTCTTCGGGGTCCTGCTCGTCGTCTACCTTGTGGGGGTTGCCGTCTTCTCAGGCCATTTCTGGCCGAAGGCGACGATCGGCTCTTCCGACATTTCCTTCCAAACGCCCGACGAGGTCGCATCGGTTCTCGAGCAGGGAATCAACAAGTACTCGTTGCGCGTTCATGGCGACGGCTTGGATGTGACGCTTTCTGCTGATGAAGCGGGCGTGCGGTTCAATGCGGAGCAAATCGTGAGCGATATGTTCGCGCAGGCGAACGAATGGGCCTGGCCGGTCGAGGTGTTCCGTGAGCACGATGAGACGGAAAGCCTTGTCGCTACCCTCGACAAATCCGGCGTTGCCGACAAGCTCCATCAGGCGATCGATGCGGTGAATGAGAACACGGAAGCTCCCGTGAACGCCACGGTGGCGTTCGATGAGGACGCGAAGATGTTCAAGATCGTGAAGGAGAAGTACGGCACGCAGGTCAACACCGACGTGGTGATGCAGGACGTGGAGCGGGCCGTCGCCACGCTCGAGAGCGAGGTCGTGCTCGACGAGCGCGCGCTCTCGCAGCCGACGATCTTCTCGGATGACCAGCGCGTGATCGATGCGACGTCGCAGGCGAACAGCATGATCCTCGCCAACGTGCAGCTCATGATGGCGGGGAAGAGCGCCCTCGTGTTCGACGCGTCGGTTATCGGTCCCTGTATCTCGATTGGGGAGGATTGCTCGGTGTCGTTGAACGAGGACGCGCTCGGCGCCTGGGCGGACGAGGTCGCCTCGGCTTACACGACGGTCGGTTCCACGCGCTCCTACACGCGCGCGGACGGCGCGCAGTTCAGCGTGTCGGGCGGTTCGTATGGCTGGAAGGTCGACCGCGACGCGCTCTTCGATTGGGCGAAGGCGGCGATCGAGGCTGACCAGACGGGCGAGGCTGACTTGCCTTGCAGCCAGACCGCGAACGCGTGGAACGGGGTTGGCGGTCGCGATTGGGGCGCTCGCTACATCGATATCGACCTGTCGGCGCAACATGCGTGCCTCTTCGATGAGAACGGCGAGGTTATCTGGGAATCTGACATCGTGAGCGGCAAGCCGCGCGGCGGTTCGGGAAGTCTTACTCCCACGGGCGTGTACGTCATTAACTCAAATTCGGGCGGATCGACGCTCGAGGGCACCAACGATGACGGATCGAAGTACAAGACGCCCGTCACCTACTGGATGCCATTCGTCGGGAATTTGATCGGCCTGCATGATGCCAGCTGGCAATACGCGTTCGGCGGAACGCGATATCGGGACGGCGCGGGGTCGCATGGGTGTGTGAACCTTCCGACGAGCAAAGCTGCCGAGTTGCACGGGCTTTGCTCTGTGGGCGACGTCGTGGTGTCGCACTGGTAAGAAAAAGAGAGCCTGCCTGCGCAGTTCGGTCGATGCGCGGGCAGGCTCTTTTCGTTTGCTGCGGGTTTTGCCAGCGCGATGTGGCTAGCTTACTGTGATGTCGGCGTAGTGAAGCGGGATGACCTTCTCGAGGTCGCTCGGGGCAAGCTCGACCTGGCACCCGATGCGTCCGCCCGAGAATATGATCGTGTCGAAGAGTTGTGCCGTTTCGTCGATGGTGGTCGTGAACAGCTTCTTCATCCCGACGGGGGAGCATCCTCCGTGCACGTAGCCGGTCAGAGGCAAGAGCTCCTTCGACTTCAGCATACTCACTGCTTTCTCGCCGACAGCTGCTGCCGCCTTCTTCAGGTCGAGCTCTTCGGCGACGGGCACCATGAACACGTAGTGCTCGCCCGATTTCGCGACGGTGACAAGCGTCTTGAAGGTTTGATCTGGGTCCTGCTGGAGGAGTTTCGCCACCTCGACGCCTGAAAGCGCCTTCTCGCATGGGAAAAGATGGCTCTCGAAGGGCACTCCTGCGGCCTCGATTTCCCTCATGGCGTTCGTTTTCGTTTCCTTTTGCTTCGACATGGCTCTCTCCTTGGTGGTTGTTTCGGAAGGGTAGCACATGTTTGATGAAAAGATGCATTGAACCATTTATTCCTTGCAGAGTGTTTTAGCTGTGATATATTTTCGCAGCTAAAATATTTAGGATGGAAATGATGAGGAAGAAAGGGGTTTGCTGCGTGGAACAATCCATCGAGGAATTGAAGCAGCGGCTCTTTGAGGCCACGAGGCGCGTGCGCAAAAGCCGATCGCACCGGCCTTTGCCTGAGGGCATTACGCCTGCCGAGGGCTTCGTTTTGATGTCGATTTCCCAGCTTATGTCTGACGGGAAGCGCGTCCGATCGGGTGATATCGCCAAGCGCGGACACAGCACTCCGAGTGCGACGTCGCAGGCGTTGAAGTCGCTCGAGGAGAAGGGCTTTATCACGAGACATCGCGACGAGGGGGACAACCGTGGCGTCACGGTGCAGTTGACGGAGCTCGGTTGGAAATACGAGCAGATGAACCGGCGCATGCACGATTGTCGTCTCGAGGAGCTCCTCGAGTATCTCGGGGAAGACGATGCGCGCGAGTTCGCCCGCATCACCGAGCGCGTCTCCGATTTCGAGAGTACCCATCCTTGGACCGCATATGTTGAGGGACCTTGCGAGTCCGTGGGCGATTCTGCGCGGAAAACGCCCTCCAATGAGGCTTTCGCGGGAAGCGATTCGAAGGAAGGCGGCGCGCGGTGCGAATAGCTAATAACCTTGCTCACCATAAAATCGCGGTGCTGCTCATCGTTGCACTTCTGGCCGTGCAGGCTTTCTGCGACCTGTCGCTTCCGCGGTACACCTCCGATATCGTCGATGTGGGAATCCAACAATCGGGCGTGGAGCATGCGTCTGCTACGCAGCTGTCTGCACGCACCCACGACCTCGTGGAGATGATGCTGCCCGAATCCGACGAGCAGCTTTTCTCCGATGCGTACGACGAGACCGCAAACGGGGACTACGCCCTCACGGAGGCGGGGCATGAGCAGCGAGAGGACCTCGACGAGGCAATGGCGCTTCCGCTCTCCGTCGTCCACTATGCCGACCAGATTCCCGACCTTGATCTTGACCAGGTGAAAGCGGCATTCGATGCCGGGCTTGTGAGCAAAGACGACGTGACCTCCATGCTCGATGAGTCGCGCGAATCGCTGGGCGATATGGCGGACACTCTTATCGCGCAGCAGGGCATCGCCGCGGCGCGGGCAGAATACGAGCAGCTCGGTGTCGACATGGACGCCATGCAGATGGACTATCTTTTCTCCACGGGCGCCAAGATGCTCATGCTCTCCGCGCTCGGCATGGTCGTCGCGATCGTGATCGGCTTCCTCGCGTCGCGAACCGCTGCGAAGGTGGGCCGATCGCTGCGCGGACGGCTCTTCGACAAAGTCGTCACCTTCTCCGACGCCGAGATTCAATCGTTTAGCGCGGCGTCGCTGATTACGCGTGGGACCAACGATGTCCAGCAGGTCCAGATGGTCACCGTGATGCTGCTGCGCATGGTTCTCTACGCGCCCATCCTCGCAATCGGCGGCGTCATCATGATCGCGCGCACCAACCTCTCGATGGGTTGGATCGTCATCGTCGCCGTGCTCGCGATCGCGCTCATCCTCGTGGTGCTCATCAAGGTCGCCATGCCGAAGTTCAAAATCATGCAGAAGCTGATCGACCGCGTGAACCTCGTGTCGCGCGAGATGCTCATGGGCCTTTCGGTCGTGAGGGCGTTCAACCGCGAGCAGCATGAGGAGGAGCGCTTCGACGAGGCGAGCACGCGCCTGATGAAAACGCAGCTGTTCACGAACCGTGTCATGACGTTCATGATGCCGCTCATGATGCTCATCATGAACCTCGTGTCGGTCGGCATCGTGTGGTTCGGCGGCCATGCCATCGACGCGGGCACGCTCCAGACAGGCGACCTCATCGCGTTCATCACCTACTCGATGGTTATCATCATGGGCTTCCTCATGATCGGCATGCTCTCGATCATGCTGCCGCGTGCCGATGTTGCAGCCCAGCGAATTGAGGAAGTGCTCGAATGCGAGCCCTCGATCTGCGATCCCGACCCCGCAGTCTCCAAGGATGCTGAGCTTTCGGCCTCTTGCAATCCCGGTGCCGAGGTCGCGTTCCGCGACGTGTGCTTCCGCTACTCCGATTCCGCCGAGAACGTCCTCGACCACGTCGATTTCACGTGTAAGCCAGGAAAGACCACAGCCATCATCGGCAGCACGGGCAGCGGGAAATCGACCATTGTGAAGCTGGTGCTTCGGTTTTACGACGTCAGCCAGGGAAGCGTCACCATCGACGGCGTCGACGTGCGCGATGTGAGCCAGCACGCGCTGCGCGGGCAGCTCGGCTACGTTCCCCAGAAGGCGTTTTTGTTCAGCGGCACGATTTCGAGCAACATCGCCTACGGGGTGGAAGGCGCCGACGACGAGCGGATTCGCCGTGCGGCCGACATTGCCCAGGCGAGCGAGTTCATCGGCGAGAAGCCCGAAGGCTTTGAAAGCCCCATCGCTCAGGGAGGCACGAACGTCTCCGGCGGCCAGCGGCAGCGCCTCGCTATCGCACGTGCGCTTGCGACCGACGCGCGCGTCTTCCTCTTCGACGACAGTTTCAGCGCGCTCGACTACAAGACCGACGCCGCGCTTCGCCATGAGCTCGGCGCTCGACTGGGCGGCAAGACCGTGATTATCGTCGCCCAGCGCATTTCGACCGTCCTTTCCGCCGACCAGATCGTCGTGCTCGACGAGGGCCGCGTCGTCGGCAAGGGCACGCACGCGGAGTTGATGGAGAGCTGCGAGGAGTATCGCGAGATCGCCATGTCCCAGTTATCGGAAGAGGAGCTTGCGGGAGGTGGTGCGCGATGAGCGAGAACACTCAGGATTTGAAGAAGGTGACGCAGCGCCGTCGTCCTCCGCACGGACCGGGCGCGCGGATGATGCCCGGCGAGAAGGCGAAGGACTTCAAGGGAACCATCGCGAAGCTCGTTCGTTTCATGGGCCAGTTCAAGGTTTCGCTCGCCGTCGCCATCGTGTTCGCCGTCTGCTCGGCGGCCTTCAGCATCGTGGGCCCGAAGGTGCTCTCGCAGGCGACGACCGAGCTGTTCAACGGCATCGTCGCGAAAATAGGCGGCACGGGCGGCATCGACTTCGACGCCATCGCCGGCATCATCGGCACGACGCTCGCCCTCTACCTTGTCAGCGCGGCTTGCAGCTTCCTGCAGGGATGGATGATGTCGAACGTGTCGCAGCGCACCTGCTATGGGCTTCGCCGCGCCATTGCCGAGAAGATCGACCGCGTTCCTGTCGGTTACTTCGAGCGCAACTCGATCGGCGACACGCTCTCGCGCATCACTAACGACGTCGACACCTTAGGGCAGAGCCTGAACCAGGGCGTCACGCAGATGATCACGTCGATCACCACGCTCATCGGCGTCGTCGCGATGATGCTCTCGATCAACCTGGCGATGACGGGGATCACGCTTGTCATGCTCCCGGTCTCACTCGTGCTCATCATGGTCGTGGTGAAGCTCTCGCAGAAGCACTTCCGCGCTCAGCAGGAGAAGCTCGGGGAAATCAACGGGCAGGTCGAGGAGACGTTCTCCGGCCATGCGATCGTGCGCGCGTTCAATCAGGAACAGGCGTGCGAGGAGCGCTTCGGGGAGACGAACGACAAGCTCTACGAGAGCGCGTGGAAATCGCAGTTCCTCTCGGGCCTCATGCAGCCGGTCATGAACTTCGTCGGCAACCTCGGCTATGTCGCGGTGGCGCTCGCGGGCAGCGTGTTCGCGGTGCAGGGCGCCATCACGGTGGGCGATATCCAGGCGTTCATCCAGTACGTGAAGAACTTCACGCAGCCGATTACTCAGTTGACCCAGGTGAGCAACGTGCTCCAGCAGATGGCAGCCGCGGCCGACCGCATCTTCGCCTTCTTGGAAGAAGAGGAGGTCGCACCCGAGGAGCCAAAGGCACAAACCTCGCAGGTTCCGTGCAACGTGGAGTTCGACCATGTGCGCTTCGGGTACTCGCCCGACAAGCCTGTCATCAACGACTTCTCGGCGAAGGTCTCTGAGGGCCAGACGGTCGCCATCGTGGGTCCGACGGGCGCTGGCAAGACGACCATGGTGAAGCTGCTCATGCGCTTCTACGACGTGGACGCCGGCGCTATCCGCATTGGCGGCGTCGATGCGCGCGACTTCTCGCGCTCCGACGTCCGCTCGATGTTCGGCATGGTGCTGCAGGACACGTGGCTGTTCAGCGGCACGATTCGCGAGAACATCCGCTATGGCAAGCTCGACGCGACCGACGAGGAGGTGGAGGCTGCGGCGCGCGCGGGCTGCGTGCACCACTTCATCACCACCCTGCCCGGCGGCTACGATTTCGTGATCAACGAGGACGCGACCAACATAAGCCAAGGCCAGCGCCAGCTTCTCACGATTGCGCGCGCGATCTTGGCGAACCGGCGCATGCTCATTCTCGATGAGGCGACGAGTTCGGTCGACACGCGCACCGAGGAGCGCATCCAGCGAGCCATGGACAACCTCATGGAGGGCCGTACGTCGTTCGTCATCGCGCATCGTCTCTCGACGATTCGTTCGGCGGATTTGATTTTGGTCATGCAGCACGGCGACATCGTCGAGCAGGGCACTCATGACGAGCTGCTCGCTCGCGGTGGCTTTTATGCGGAACTGTACAATTCGCAGTTCGACGAGGGCGAAGAGTAGGTATGCTTTGCAAGGGCGCCTCCTGGGGGCGCCCTTGTTTGCTCGCTACTAGATTCTCAGTGGAGTGTTCGTGGAAGAAAGCGCTGATAATTCTCAAGTTTTGTCGGAGGCCGACGGTGCGGTCGCATCGCCTGCCGACTCATCTGATGACCCGTTGCCCTTCGTGCAGGAAGACGGGCTGGTTCATATCGCCGCATTCGATTTCGATGGGACCTGCATCTCGGGCAACTCGCCGGTGCTTTTAGTCCGTCGGCTCATGAAGCTCGGCATGTTGAAAAAAAGCGTCCTTGCGCGCATCATGCTGTGGGGGATCGCTTACAAGCTGCGTCTTCCCCAGAACGAGAGCTGGGTACGCGGGCTCGTCTTCCGCGCATTTGCTGGCAAGCCGGTCTCGCACGTCGATGCGTTCCTACGCGATTTCTACGACTCGGATGTGGCGTCGCTGTTCCGCGAGCAGGCCACGGCAGAACTGCTAAGCCAAAAGGAGCAGGGCCGCGTTGTCGTACTCGTGTCGGCGACCTTCGAACCCATCGTCTCTCGCGCGATGGAATTCCATCCGATCGACTTCCAGATATCGACGCGCATGCGTGCGGCGAAGGACGGCACCTACACCTGCGAGGTCGAGGGGCTTCCCGTGGAAGGCGACCAGAAGATCGTGCGCCTGCGCGAGTTCGCCGATGAGCGCTTCGGCGCGGGCCGCTGGGTTCTCGATGCCGCCTACGGCGATCACCATTCGGACCGCACGCTTCTCGGGGCTGCGAGAAATCCCGTCGCCGTGACCCCCGACCGCCCTCTTGCGAGAACGGCGAAAAGCGAAGGTTGGCGTATCGCGGAGTGGTAGCTTCCCCGGCATGCCGCGGAGCTTTCTTCCCGTTTTCTTTCGTCCGTGTAAAGAATCGTGGGAATACCGTCACTTGGGGCCAGATTTGTCTCCCGTAGTCTAATATAAGAGGTTAAACATAGAAATTGCGATGCGCGTGCGCATCTGCTTTTACGAATGGAGGTGGGTCCATGCTGGAGAACGCTGACAAGCAAAGCTGTGGTGAAGGTGCTGACGGGAGCGATGTCGATTATCTGCTTCGCGCCAAAGACGCGTGCGCACAAGGCGACGCCGTGCTCGGCATGCATCTGTATTTGACCGCCTTCGAAAAGGCAGCGGGAACTGCCGGCGATCCGAGCCCAGAGGCGATTGATGCGCTGAAGAAGGCGTGGGATTTGGCGTGCAATCTTAAGGAGCGCTCTCTCGCTGAGTACATTTTCGGCAAACTCGACCCGTTCCTGAGCGCGGGGGAGTCCTCGGAGTGCTCGGAGCGGCTTCAGCAGCTCGCCCTCGACAAGCTCGAGGAGTTCGGGCTTTCCAGAGGAGATCTTCAAGATGTGGCGGAGGCGATCTCGAGGGATCTCCTCGGGTTCGACGCCAAGCTGTTCAAGGTGGAGCCTCTCGGCGACTTCTCGTCGGGGGACTTGTCTTCCCTTTTGACAGGGAAGGGCAAGGCCGAAGCGGAAGGGGAACCCTCTTCTGACGGCGACGCCTCCCGCGCATCCGATCGTGCGGAGCGCGATGGCATGTCTGTGCTTTCGAAGCTTGCGGTCGACGCCGGCGTCAAGTCCCCGGGTGATCAAAAGGAGAAGCTCACCTACGACGACCTTGCGGGATACGACGCGGCAGTTGCCACGATGCGCGATTTCGGCATCGGCATGCAGGACGACCCCGACTTCAAGTCGCTCGTCACCATGCTGAACGCACGCCATGGACTGGACCGCCTTCCGGTGACCGACACCTTCATGTTCCGCTCGCCGGCGCGCGAGGATGCTGGTCGCTTCGTGCAGGCGACGATCGGGGAGCTCAAGCTCCCAGCGATGCGCATGCGCATGGAGGAGAACCTCTCGGGCATGCCAATTCTCTGCGTGATGGGGCCTTCGGGCAACGCGACGCGGGCGGTGCGCGCGGACAGCGTCTTCTCGGGACGCGGCGTCCTTGTGCTTGAGGACATCGATTTGTGGAGCGCTCCCCAGGCAGACGGGGGCGACGATTTCGAGGGTTTCGTGTATGCCTCGCTTTCGCGTGGTGCGCGCGAGGCAATCGAGCTCATCCGCTCGGCGGTGGACAATCCCGACGTCTACGTTTTGGCCTCGGCTTCGAAGAACGCCGATATCGACCCGTTCTTCCTGGAGCTTCTTGAGCCGCTGTCGCTTATCGACATCGAATGCCCGACGGCCGAGGAACGCGTCGAAATCTGGATGGAAATCGCCCGCGATCACCCTTCGATTCGCAGCATTCGAGTTGCCGACCTGGTGCGTTATTCGGTGAACATGCCCCGTTTCGACATCTACATGGCAGCGCGCGAGGCTATCGAGGAGGCCTACAAGGAAAGCCTCTTCGCTCGCCGCTACGTTCCGGTCACCCGTGACAACCTCTTCGATAAGCTTGCCGCCTACCAGCCGCTCGATTCCAAGGAGTACCGCGAGCTGGAAGATCAGGTAGTGCGTGATTTCCGCTCTGACTTGGAAAACATCGAAGACCTGCTTTCGGGCCAATAGGGGGAGGGCTCATCGATGGATATCACACGACGCTGCGACTATGCGTGCAGAATCCTGCGCGCCGCATACCGTAATGGTGATGAGCGCATGTCCGTTGCGGAGCTCGCCGAGCGCGAGGGAATTCCCTATGCGTTTGCGCGCAGCATCCAGCATGACCTCACGAAGTGCGGCTTCGTCAACACGACGCGCGGTGCCCGCGGCGGTTTGCGCCTTGGGTGCGACCCTGCTACTGTGACCGTTCGCGATGTGGTCGAGGCTGTGCAGGGGCCGGTAAGCGTCTCCGAATGTGGCGCAGGAAGCGCGCCGTGCGGCCAAAGTGACACCTGCGCTTACAACAAAGTCTGGCGCGGTGCTGATCGCATCTTAAGCGACTACCTGGGGTCCATCACGCTGAAGGACCTCTTCGAGATGGGCGGCGAACATCCGAAAGTGCGCGAGGCGCTCGGCGATTGCGAAGGCGGTTGCGACGCCTGCGCGGGCCGCATCAACCTCGCCCTGACTGAATCCTGCCATGGGAAGGCATCCAGCTAGCATGGAGCTGCCCTTCTGCGCGTGGCCTGCGAACGCCCCCTCCCCGGAGGCGTTCGTTGCTTTGATGAGTCGCGAGGGCGCGCGGCTCTACCGCGATCTGCCCTGGCGGAATATCGATGACGCCTATGCGGTGCTGGTCTCCGAGGTGATGCTCCAGCAAACGCAGGTGAAGCGTGTGCTCGGCCGTTGGGAGCGCTTCTTGGCGAAGTTCCCCACGCCCGATGCCTTGGCGAGCGCGAGCACGTCGGACGTTGTGGGCGAATGGCAGGGGCTTGGCTACAACCGCCGCGCACTCGCTCTCAAACGCGCATGCGAGATCTGCTCGCAAGATTTCGGGGGGAAGCTGCCCGAAACGGTCGACGAGCTTAAGGCTCTTCCAGGCATCGGTCCTGCAACGGCGGCAGGCGTTGTCGCGTTCGCGCACAACCGCCCCGCGATGTATCTGGAGACCAACGTCCGCACTGTGTTTCTGCATGAGCTTTTCCCCGATGAGGAAGGTATTCGAGACAAGCAGCTCGAGCCCCTTGTCCGCGCGACATGCCCTGCGGATAACACTCGGTCGTGGTATTACGCGCTGCTCGATTACGGCGCGCATTTGAAGGCCACCTTCGGCAACGCCTCCCGTCGCAGTGCGCACTACACGCGGCAAAGCGCGTTCGAGGGGTCGCGTCGTCAGAAGCGGGCGGAAGTGGTGCGCATCGTGCTTGCGGCCGAGGGGGCGATTTCGCTTGAGGAAGCCCATTCGCTTCTCAACAGCTTCGAGCGCGACCACGGGCGCGATGGCGTCGACGACGAGTCGTTCGCATCGATTACGTCCGATCTCGAGCGAGAAGGTTTTTTCGTCGTCGAAGACGGCATTGCGCGCGCCTAGTCGGGGGGCGCTAAGACGGGAGGAATGAGGCTGTGGGCTTCGTCGAGCTGTTCTTGATCGGCGTTGGGCTGTCGATGGACGCCTTCGCTGTTTCCATCTGCAAAGGGCTGGGAATGAAACGCCTCAACATGGGGCAGGCGCTCGTGATCGGGCTTTTCTTCGGGGGCTTTCAGGCGCTTATGCCCCTTATCGGCTGGGCGATCGGCACGCAGCTCGCCGATTTCATCACGCCGATCGATCACTGGATTGCTTTCATCCTGCTCGCGCTTATCGGCGGGAAGATGCTCTTTGACGCCTTCCGTGGGGACGATGAGGGGGAAGTGGGCGAGCCAAAGGATACGAGGCTCGACTTAAAAGAGCTGCTCATGCTGGCCATTGCGACGAGCATCGACGCGCTTGCCGTGGGCATCACCTTCGCGTTTTTGGGCGTGAACATCGTCTTGGCGATAGCGGTCATCGGCGTGACGACGTTCGCCCTCTCCGTGGTGGGCGTTGCCGTGGGGCACGCTTTCGGTGCGCGCTACGAGAAGGGTGCGACAATCGCGGGCGGCATCGTTCTCATCTTGATAGGCTGCAAGATTCTTCTCGAGCACTTGGGAATTATAGCGCTTTAGTTCTCAGGTGCCACAGCTTGCTGGCAGAGCGCTGCGAGCTACGTACCGTATCCCGCATCCTTCGGCGCTGAAGCCCCCGCTACAGCTTGCATGGCTTTTTTCTTGAAAAACGGCTCGCCGTGGACAAAACTGGTCGATATGTGGGTCAGCCCAGGTGAAGCGTCGTCCATCTTGCATACCCGTCGATTTACGACCTGGGCTTTCTCGGGCAAAGCAATTAGGGAAAGCGTTCGGGGAGCTACACCGACTCACATATCGCCATTATTTGTCCACGATAGGCGGAGATCGGGAAAGAACGCCTGCTTACTACCCGATGGGGTAGCTTCCGAGCACCTTCACTTCGCGCAGCTTCAAACGCAGGCAGTTCAGCGCCGTTTGAATGTGCGGCTCATTGGCGTTGCCCTCGAACTCGATAAAGAACATATAGTCGCCGAGAGCCTGCTTGGTCGGGCGCGACTGGATGAGCGAGAGGTTGACGCCCGCATAGGCGAACTCGGACAGAATCATGTTCAGCGTGCCCGCGCGGTCCATGTTCAAGAAGAGCGCGACCGATGTCTTGAATTTCGTCCCCGTGAACACGGGCGCATGGCCCTGACGGCCGATGAGCGCAAAGACCGTCTGGTTGCCGAAGTGATCCTCGATGTCGTGGGCGTAAACCTTCGCGCCGTGGGTTTCCGCGGCGAAGGCGTTCGCGATGCCCGCCGTATGGATATCGGCTGCCGCGAGGCGCGCGCTCTCGGCAGTGGATGACGTGGTCGCGGTCGTGCGGCCGGGGAGCTTCTCCGACATGAAGCGGCGGCATTGGGCGAGCCCCTGCGCATGGGACGCCACGGTGGTGATGTCCTCGAGCTTGGCGTCGGGGTTCACGACGAGGCAGTGGTGGATATCGACGACTTCTTCCCCCAAGATAACGGAGGTGCTTTTCAGCGCGAAACCGTCGAGCGTGGCGGTAACCGGCCCCTCGATGGAGTTCTCCTTCGCGACGACACCGAACTCGCAGCGGCCGCGGTCGACGCAATCGAAGACCTCGTCGAAGGAGGTGCACTCGATAAAGTCGGGGCTCTCGATGCCGAGGCGCTTCGCGAAGGCGAGCGTCGCCTCGTGAGAATACGTGCCGGTTGGGCCGAGGAATGCGATGGTGTTGTCGGGCGATTTCATGGGTGGGCAACTCCTTGGATGCGGTTTTCACGTGCGCGAACATTGTAGCGGTCGCATTCGATAGGGGGCGATATTCCCCGAAAAAGTCTTTGAATGGGGCGCCTTCCCGATGCGCAATCTTTGAGCCGTGCTATTTCGCTTGCTGATTCTTGGTTAACCATTCGATACCCAATACAATGCTTGAGCAGGCACAATTGGTGTTACATTGCTAAATTAGCGTAACATTTTCGGTACAAGCGCGTGTTTTTTCGCCCCTTCGTGTTTATCCCGTAACATTAAATGCATACAATGACTAAGTTTTATACAAGGAACGTTCGCGCATGCACGGATCGGTATGCGCGGGCACTCCGTAATCGATTCTTGAGAGAGAGAAAAAAGAGGAGGTGTGCACATGGTAAACGAAGCTACTGCTTCCGAGTTCTCCAGCATGCTTGAAGCGCGGGGGGTCACGCGACGCAGCTTTATGAAGCTTTGCGGTACGATCGCGGTCGCAGCAGGACTTTCCGAGCTCGCGGCTCCGCGCGTTGCTTCTGCATTGGAAAACTCCGTTATCGGTGCAACTAAGGGTAACCTGTATCCTGTCATCTGGATCGAGGGTGCGTCGTGCACAGGCTGCACGGAGTCCTTCGCTCAGGTTGAGACTCCCGATCCGGCAGAGGTCGTGCTCGAGCTTCTGTCGCTTAACTACTCCGAGACGCTTTCCGCGGCGGCCGGTTGGTCGATGGAGGAAGCCAAGGAGCAGACGATCGAATCCGGCAACTACGTTCTCGTGTACGAGGGCGCTGTGCTCGAGGGCTGGGGCGGCCAGGCGCTTCGCGTCGCCGACAAGCCCGGCACCGAGCATCTGATCGAGGCTGCCAAGAACGCGAAGACGGTTGTCGCGCTCGGCTCTTGCGCCGTGAACGGCGGCTGGATGGGCGCTCACCCGAACTCCTCCGATGCGCTCGGCGTCGAGCAGTTCCTGAAGAAGTCTGGCATCGAAGTTCCCGTTGTGAACATCCCCGGCTGCCCGGCAAACCCCGAGTGGCTCGTTTCCGTGCTCGTCGACGTGATCATGCTCGACAGCAAGCAGCTTAAGCTCACGAGCGACAACAAGCCCGAGGGCATCTTCGGCCAGACCATTCATGACAACTGCGAGCGCCGCGGCCACTTTGAGAACGGCGAGTTCGTCTACAAGTTCGGCTCCGAGGAAGAGGCCAAGGGTTACTGCCTCTATCCGCTCGGCTGCCGCGGTCCGCAGACGAAGTCCACGTGCGGCATCACGATGTGGAACAACCGCCGCAGCTGGTGCGTGCAGGCTGGTTCTCCCTGCATCGGCTGCTGCGAGGCGAACCCCAACGACCCGGGCGACAACTGGGTCGAGGTGAACACCCCGTTCTACAAGCGCCATCGCGACCTTCGCATTGGCGACTGGATGGTTCAGCCTGGCACGATCGCCCTCACGCTCACCGGCCTCGTTGCCGCAGCGCTCGTCGTGCACGGCTTCGGCATGAAGATCACGGGCCGCATGGACGGCGGCGCCGACTTCGAGAAGGTCCGTGCCTGGGACAAGAACCACCCCGACAAGGCAATCGGGAAGTACGACCTCACGCGCGACGAGGCCAAGGCCGCGTGCGAGAAGAGCAGCCACAACGCGAACGCGAAGGCTGTCGAATCCGATGAAGAAGAAGGGAGGTAAGCCTACATGACCCGTTCAGTTATCGACCCGATCACCCGCATCGAGGGCCACCTCCGCGTGGAGATGGAGGTCACCAACGGCAAGGTCTCCGACGCCTGGGTGTCCGGCGGCTGCTTCCGTGGCATGGAGATGGTCGTGGAGAACCGCACGCCCGAAGACGCCGCGCAGATCGTGCAGCGCATCTGCGGCGTGTGCCCGGTCTCGCATGCCCACTCGTCCGCCATCGCGGCCGAGAAGGCCTACGGCATCAAGATCTCGAACAACGCGCGCATCATCCGCAACCTGCTCGAGGGCGCGCAGTTCCTGCACAGCCACATCCTGTGGTTCTACAACCTGGCGGCGCTGGACTACGTGAACCCGCTCAACGCCCTCAAGGCCGACGC
>NZ_DBFSAP010000001.1:0-2261 GCF_048412355.1 Ellagibacter sp. | reverse complement strand
CCGCGGCCGCAGCCGCCAGCGCGTCGAGATCTTCGTCCGCAGGCGCCTGCGCAGCATCTTCCCCGTCGTTGCGAAGGTTGTCGTCCAAAGCCTCCTCCGCGCCCTCGATCCGCTCGCCTTCAGGCGTGAAAAGGCATTTCGCAATCTGGGTGAAGTCGGTCCCAAGCGCCCAGTCGCGCTCCGCGCCCAAGGCAAACGCCTCGGCGACGCGCTGGTCCGCCTCGTTGCCCGAACGCATGAGCTCGATGGTCGGCAGGCCGCTTTTACGATAACCCTCCACGACGACGATGTCGTGGCCCGGCATGCTTCGCACGATGTCGGAGCATTCCGCCTCGCCCTTGAGCGTCTTCATGCGGGCGATCTGCCCTGGCGCTGCGATGACAGTCTCCGAAGCGCCCGCCTCACGATGGCGGTAGGAGTCCTTGCCTGGATAGTCGATGTCGAAGCCCTTGTGGCTGTGATGTTTCACGCTTCCCACGTCGTGTCCCCGAGCAACAAGCTCTTCGATAAGCTTCACGATGAGGGTCGTTTTCCCCGAATTGTGGCGCCCGACGATCGAGACTGCCGGGCTCGGCACGTTGACCATTGATGATTCTCCCGTCCTTATTCCGTAAGGCGAAAGTATATCACTGAAGGGAGCAGCAAGGAGTATGCACCTCGCCTGGCAGGTGCGCACGCTTCGACCTATTCGCTCGATTTTCACCATCCCCAGAGGCTGAGCGGAGTACCAATCGCGCAATCGCACGAGGTGAGGCGCATCACTCAAGCGGGATGAAAAGAGTCGCGCGCATTCGGCCAAATGATGCTATACTATGCAACGACCTACTACGCAGTTCGGACTTCGGCAACAGCGAGAATCCTGTTTTTGGAGGGGACAGGTTCCTCACTGTTGGATGAAGCAAATAAAGGCTCGCAAACGCGAGCCTTTATTTTTTGTCATTACGAGGACCTGAAGTTTGGCCCACGAAGCAACCGTGTCCCGATTTGCGGCCCATCAAGGGTCATCGCCGAAACCGCCTGCCACCCTTGCCCGATAAACGCCGCCCCTAAGCGCTAGAGCTCGCGCCTCGCCTCGAGGGCACGACCGAGCGTCACCTCGTCGGCGAACTCCAAATCGCCCCCGACGGGCAAGCCGCTCGCCAAGCGCGTCACCTTCACACCCAAAGGCTTGATGAGCCGCGCAAGATACGACGCCGTCGTCTCCCCCTCGACGTTGGGATTGGTCGCGAGCACCACTTCCCTCACGTCCTCGCTGCCCAATCGCGCCATAAGCTCGGCCACATGCAAGTCATCAGGGCCGATGCCCTCAAGAGGCGACAGCGCGCCCCCCAACACATGGTACACGCCCCCGAAAACGCCCGTGCGCTCGATGGGGGGAATGTCGCGCGGCTCGCTCACCACGCAAATGATGCCGCTGTCGCGCTTGGTCGACGCGCAGATCTCGCACACGTCGCCTTCCGCATAGTTGAAGCACCGCGAGCAGAAATGCACGGTGTCCTTCACCTCGATGATCGACTGAGCCAAGCGCAGCGCTGTCGCGCGATCGGTGTTCAAGATCCAATACGCCATGCGCTGCGCGGACTTCGGCCCGACACCGGGAAGGCGCTCGAGCTCATCGAGGAGCTTTTGAATCGCTGGTGCGGAGTTCACGAAAAGCGCCTACATCAAGCCGGGGATGTTCATGCCACCGGTCGCCGCACTCATACGGGCGGCCGCCATGTCGGAGACGCCGCGAAGCGCTTCGTTCACCGCAGCGAGGACCATGTCCTCGAGCATCTCGACGTCCTCAGGGTCGACAGCCTCGGGGTCAATCGCGATGGACTGGATCGTGTTGTCGCCGAGCGCCGTGACCTTCACCATGCCGCCGCCGGCCGTAGCCTCGAACGACATCGTCTTCACTTCCTCCTGCGCCTTCGCAAGCTCGGCCTGCATCTTCTGAGCCTGCTTCATCATAGCGCCCATGTTGCCCATGCCGCCGCCGGGGAATCCGCCTCGTTTCGCCATTTTTCCTCCTGGTAGTGTTCTTTCCATATCGACGCCCCGCGCGAAAACGCGTTGTCGGGGCGAAACCCGTCTTACCTGTCGGGCTATTCTCTCACTTCTTCGACGCGCGAGCCCTCGAAACCTCCCGCTGCGAGCACGGCAGCCAGGTCATCGGGCGAGTCGAACTCGTTGCCCAAAGGCTCCCCGTTCGGGCCGGTCGCGTCGATCGACGCCGACGTGTTCGCATCGGTCGGCTCGGGGGGCAGCCCCGTCGCGCC